>JAJQJO010000342.1 GCA_021323495.1 Cellvibrio sp.
GGCTTGCAAAATTGGAACAACGTTAATTCACAATTGTCATTGACTGCTGGCGCGCATAAATTGCGTTTGGTATTTAATCAGGCAATTAATCTGAACTGGATGAAATTTTCGATCGCTGGTGCTGCAAGTTCCAGTGTTGGTAGTTCGTCATCAAGAAGTTCAAGCAGTGTTGCACCTTCATCTTCTTCAGTAAGAAGTTCGAGTAGTGTTGTTACAACTTCGTCGATTGCACCGGCTTCATCAAAATCATCGACATCATCAATAGTGCCATCTTCATCAATTGCTCCGACATCTTCAAAATCTTCTGCATCAAGTGCAAGCAGTGTGATTGTGAATCCAGTTGGTAATTTGGCATCGAACCGTCCAGCCGTTGCATCAACTACCCAGGATGGTTTGGCGATTGCGCAAGCGTTTGACGGCAATGCCAACACCCGTTGGGGCAGCGCGTGGAATAATGCGGAGTGGATTTATGTTGATCTGGGCGCGAGCTACGATATCAACAAAGTTGTGTTGAGTTGGGAAGGTGCCTACGGCAAAAGTTACGAATTATGGCAACGGCGGTGTAGAAACATTGAACATCACTGGCACTGGCCGCTATGTTCGACTGTTTGGTATAGAGCGCGGCACGGGTTACGGTTACTCGTTGTATGAATTTGCCGTACAAGGTACTCCGGCAATGGTGGGTAACAAAGCGTTGAATAAACCTGCCGTTGCATCCACCAGTGAAGGCGCTGGCACTGCTGCAAGTTTTGCAGTTGATGGCAATACCAACACCCGTTGGAGCAGCCAGTTCAGCGATGGTCAATGGATCTACGTTGACTTGGGCAGCACTATGAGCGTCAACGGCGTAAGCCTGAAATGGGAGGGTGCCTATGCCAAGGCCTACAATGTCCAGGTATCCAATGATGCAACTAAATGGACTACCGTAAAAGCCGAAACCAATAGCGACGGTGCACTTGATGATCATCCATTGGCGGCCAATGGTCGTTACGTACGTGTACTCAGTGTGACTCGCGCGACTGGTTATGGAATTTCCTTGTGGGATTTTGAAGTTCGCTAATACATAAAGATAATCTGGATACAATCAACCGCGCGCAAGCAATTGCGCGCGGTTTTTTGTTTTTGGAGGCCGGTATAAATGGCTGTCTATTTGTCTGTGAGTATTGCTGTTGTGGATGTGTTGTCATTTAGGGTTCGCTCTTCACTGGCAACCAACGGGTGAGTAAATGTTTTGTAGGTTGCTGGTGAGCTTGCGAACCGCAACGCTCATAATCACCATTGGTACAACGGTTTGCAAATGCAAAAAACCGTTAAACATACACGCATGTTGGTTTTGGTGGTTGTGGCGATATGGTCGTGTTGCGGTTCGTTCCTCACCGGCAACCTACGAAGCGTCCTGTATATGTGTTTTATGCCTTTGCAGGTGTGATGATGCTATACATCAATGCGGCAAATGCTCCTGCCGATATTCCGAGGGTGTTTGCCCTACGTGTTTTTTAAAGAACGTATTGAATACTGATTTGCTGTTAAAGCCCACATCCAGATAAATATGGGTGATGGTTTTCGATTTTTGTTTTGGGTCGGAGAGCATTTTCTTTGCTTCCTCGATTCGATAGCGATTAATAAATTCGTAGAAGTTGCTATCAAAGTGGCGGTTGAATACCAGTGATAAATCCCGCGATGGAATCCCCAGCGTCTCAGCAAGCATATCCAGGGTAATATCGGGTTGTAGATAAGGCTTTTGCTCGCGCATAGCGGCATCTATTTTTTCGGCAAAACCAACATTGAGTAATTTTTCCTCTACCGGTTTTTTCTGCTGGTCTTTTTGTTTGATGGCAATAAAACCGGAGAAGTAGCGGATGCTGGTAAACACCAACGCGAGTACCAATACAAATACAACGTAGTATCCTGTTAACCCAATCACTTCAAACCAGTGTGGATGGAAGCCGATAAACAGGTGCAGCAGTTTGGCGCAGGCGAGGGCCGCTTCGGTAACGGTGATAATCAGGAAACCAATCACCAGTGAGATCAGCCAGCGGATATCAATCCGCTCAATATTTGAATGGGTTGTTTTTAATTGGTTGCGATACTTGGCGATCAATAATAAACAGGCGACACAATAAGCTATACGCGTTGCCTTGCATAAAAAATCGACGATCAAATAGAGGGGGCTGTATACATAAATATCGTCATCAATGAGCAGTACCCGCTCTTCCAGCGTGTGGCTATAAAACGTCAGGGCCAGGAATAATGCAAACAAACCCAGTGGGACCAGATGGAAGCTGTCGCGTTTATGCAGGTTAAAATCGTGATAGACCAGTGATTTGATATAGAAGTAGAGCAGCGCCGCATCCACGTAGTAACCAAAGCCTAGCCATAAAAATAAACGCGGGTAATTATCCAATGCGATCATTTTGAAATCAGCACCCCAGAGCACCAACTCGTGCAACGGGATAAAGGCATGGGCAAGCAAAAAAGCAGCGAGGAAATAATTACTTTTATTGTCGGGTGGATTGGTAACAACTAGCAAGATAGCAAAACAGGCACATTGCAGTGCCGTCATCATCAATACCAGATCATGGATATTAAATACGGTTTCATTCATGGTTTTATTTGTTAATCCTGGATGAATTATTGTTGTATTTTTTTTGGTCTATACCAAAAAAGCCGCCGTACAAACTACCGGTTACAGGTGAGGTCAATGGTGTTGATTATATTCCATGCCAGATGACCCGCCTAAATAAAAATTACGAATTTTTCGATGGCGCACTTTATTTTTTATTCAAGCTGGCATGCCGGCCATAAATAAAACTGAGGCATAACAGGAACAGATAAGATTAATTTGCGGCGCGCAACAATTCTTTACATGGCCAACCGATTTGTATCGCAATGGCTAAGCTATTGAACGGTATACCTATTTATCGTTGGTCCGGATTCCCACTTATCCCGTTCGAGAATATGGGAACCGGACGTACCAATGCCGGGGCTTATTCGAACGCCCTTTTAACCTGCCTCTACTAATATTCCAGTGCACTTTTGCCGTTACCCTTTGTTGCGGCGCTGGTTATGTGCTTGCCATATTAAAAATAATTAAGAGAGGTAGTTGTCCTGTGAGCATAAAAAAATTTACAGCATCGCTGTGTTTGGGGTTCGCCAGTGCCATCCTCCTGAGTTCATCATTTGCCAGCGCCCAGGGATATTTGCGCGCGGATGGACAGTTCATCGTGAATGAGCAAGGTGAGAAGGTCCTGCTACGCGGGATGGGGTTGGGTGGCTGGATGTTGCAAGAAGGCTATATGCTCAAGCTCGGCAACCTCGGTCAGCAGCATGTGATACGCACCAAAATAGAAGAATTAATTGGTGCGGAAGCAACGCAGGAATTTTATCGCGCCTGGCTTGCCAACCATACGACCAAGGCTGATATAGACGCAATGGCGAAGTGGGGTTTTAATTCGGTGCGCCTGCCCATGCACTTCAACCTTTATACATTGCCAATTGAACAGGAGCCGGTACAGGGCCAAAACACCTGGCTGGAGCAGGGCTTTGCCATGACGGACCAACTTGTCGCCTGGGCTAAAGCCAACAATATGTATGTAATTTTGGACTTGCACGCCGCACCGGGCGGGCAGGGCAATGATTTTGCAATTTCCGATCGCAACCCCAACACCCCCTCGCTCTGGCAAAGCGAAGCTAACCAGCAAAAAACGATCGAGCTCTGGCGCAAACTTGCACAGCGCTATGCCAATGAACCTGCGGTGGGGGCGTACGACATTATCAATGAACCCAATTGGGGTTTTGAAAATGCTGCTGATAAAAACGGCTGCAAAGAAACTAAAAATGAACCGCTAAAAAAATTAATGGTGGATGTTACTAAAGCGATCCGCTCGGTTGATGCCAAACACATGATTATTATTGAAGGCAATTGCTGGGGTAATAATTACGCCGGCGTGTTGCCCCAGTGGGACAACAATATGGTGCTGAGCTTCCATAAATATTGGAACAATAATGATATCGGCTCGATCCAGGGTTATCTGGACCTGCGTGCAAAATATAACCTGCCCATCTGGCTGGGTGAAACGGGTGAAAATTCCAATCTCTGGTTTAGCGATGCAATTGCCCTGGTTGAATCGCAGGGCATTGGCTGGGCCTGGTGGCCCCTTAAAAAACTGGGGTTTAATAATCCGTTGGAGGTAAAACCTAATGCCGGTTATCTGGCGTTGGTGAATTATTGGAATGGCAAAGGTAACAAACCGTCTGCGAAAGATGCGAAAAAAGCGCTGCTGCAATTGGCGAACCAGGATCTGCGGTTTGACAATAACCGCTTCCATCCGGAAGTGATTGATGCAATGTTCCGCCAACCGCATTCCACTGCCAGCCTGCCATTTAAAACTCATCGTATCGGCAAATCAGGCGGTAGGATTGCGGCAGTGGATTACGATATGGGCCGCAGCGGCATTGCCTATCTCGATGTGGATTCAGCAAATTATCATGTGGCGACGGGGGGCGAGCGCACACCCTGGAATCGTGGTACCACATACCGTAATGAAGGCGTGGATATCGGGTTTGATAGCGCAAAAAAATCCTGGTTCAT
>JAJQJO010000343.1 GCA_021323495.1 Cellvibrio sp.
GACGAGACTGATGATCCGGCCGCCGCGATTATCGAGCAGACCGCAGGATCCAGAGGTGTTGATGCCGCAATTGACGCCGTAGGCTTTGAAGCAAAAGGCAGTAAAGTTGAAACAGTATTGACGAATTTAAAAATGGAAGGCAGTAGTGGCGCCGCACTTCGCCAATGTATCGCTGCAGTAAGGCGTGGTGGGATAATTAGCGTGCCAGGTGTGTATGCCGGATTTATCCACGGTTTTATGTTTGGCGATATCTTTGAAAAAGGATTAAGTGTCCGCACCGGACAAACTCATGTCCAATCACTTTTGCCCGCACTACTTGAATACATCCTTGCAGGGCAATTAAAACCGGAAATAATTATTTCCCATCGGCTACCTTTGGAAATCGCCGCTGAAGGTTACAAGATCTTTGATAAAAAAGAGGAACATTGTCGCAAAGTTATTCTGCGCCCTTAATGCATTGGTAACTAGCGCAATGATCCAGGGATTCCACGTTGACAGTGAAAATTCCTTCAACTAACCTGCCCCGGCTGCGGTAAAACTGTTGTCGGGATTCTCAACCCCGCGGCCCGCACAGGGCGTGTCTTATGCGCAGCTTTCGTACCCGCACAGCTACGCCTGTTGTACGGCGATTGGTCGGGTCGATTTCGGGGTGGTCCTGTTGATGTAGGCCGGTTGAGAACCTCGTTCAATCGCCGCCACGGAATTTCTTATAGTGGCGGTTTAATAACCCAAGCAATGAGATTTTATTATGGACAATATTACCTACCTGGTGCCTGCCACCAAATCCCAATGCGTAATCAAGCTTGATCCATTCCAATTTAACTTCTACGAACAAAGCTCAATCGAAATCCATTCTCCCGAAGGCGATTATCTCCAAAGCATCGGCTACGATGTTCAAAAAGAAGCGCGCGAAAATCGCATCGACCAAATACGGGAACAGATAGTGTTATTGCAATCGCTGTGCGACAAAATCACGCAAGATGTGGAATTGCCGGCGCAAGCAATGGCGGGATTGGCGGATTTGTTATTTCGTATACGGGAATTTATGCCCAAGGAATAACGATTTGCACAACACTCCTTTTTCAAGATACTTTTTCCAGGATGTTTTTTTCTAGGAAGTGTTGTGCAGATTTTATGAGGCGCGGTGACTCGAATACTCCGCCGCGTTGATCATGGCAGCCAGCCCTTTAAAATCGATAGGCTTCAATAAATGATCATCGAAGCCACATTCAAACGCTAATTTTTTATCTTTTTCCTGTCCGTATCCCGATAACGCAACCATAAATGTTTTATTAATTGCAGTATCCTCACGGACACCACGCGCAATGGCGTAGCCATCCAATCCTCCTGGCAAACCTATATCGCAAAATACCAGGTCCGGCTGTTCGGATTTTATCAAATCGAGCCCTGACTCACCGTCATAAGCGCACTTGATCTCATGCCCATCGAGCGAGAGCAACATTGCCAGTGTTTCCACCATATCGCGGTTGTCATCTATAAGGACCACTTTCAGCGGCCCTGCATTCCGCGCAATAGGGTCAGCCTGGAGCTTCGAAACGAGACTTGCCGACAGCGGTATCTGGAAAATAAATTCAGACCCGGAACCAGGGCCCGCACTACGCGCTTCAACTTTACCGCCATGGAGATTGGCAAACCCTTTGATCAATGCCAGCCCTAACCCAAGGCCGCCTTTACTGCGTGCAAGGCCTTGGTCGCCCTGCACAAAAGGCTCAAATAATTGTTCCAGTAAAGTGGGATCTATACCTATGCCGGAATCCTTAACTTTAATTACACCAAATGATTTTCCATCGCGCACATCTACTGACAGGGAAATACATACTTCGCCTTGCGCCTCGGTGAACTTCAACGCGTTATGCAATAAATTACCAATTGCCTGCGCAATGCGCGTACGGTCTGCGTATAACCACACCGGACTGTCCGGTACTTCCACCCGCAGGTTTACATTTTTATTGTGATAACCCGAACTAAAATCGCTCGTCGTGTGACGAATCAATTCACCCAACTCAAACGTTTCCCGGCGCAATTCAATTTTCCCACGGGAGATCCGCGCAACATCCAATAAATCGTCAATCAGACGCGTCATATGGACAACCTGGCGATCGATAACCTCGAGGCTACCCATAATTGCATTGTCAGCGTTGCAGAGCCTTCTGAGCAATTCAGTGCTATTGCGGATCGGGGCAAGTGGATTGCGCAATTCGTGGGCAAGCATCGCTAGATATTCATCTTTCCGCCGCGCCGATTCATACAAAGTTGTTTCAGCGCGTTTTTGCTCATGGATATCGGTGAGCGTCCCCATCCATCGAATAATTTTTTCCTGTTCATCGCGTACCGGGAGGGCCCGTCCCAATGTCCACCGGTAGGTATTTGACATATGCAGCAAACGGAATTGGCCCTCGAAATTTTCACCACTAGCGAGGCTGTGCTGCCAGGCCTTTGCGACCTGGTTTTTATCGTCGGGATGCACAAGGTCAAGCCAGCCACCCCTGAGCGCTGCTTTTTTATCCGAGCCGGTAAAATGGAACCACTGCTGGTTAATATAATCCTGTTGCCCATTGGGTAAGGCCGACCACACCATTTGCGGCATCGCATCCGTCATGGTCTTGAATTTTGCCTCACTGTCCTTTAACGCTCGCTCTGCCATTTTGCGCAGGCTAATGTCGCGGGTTATTTTGGCAAAACCGACGGTGTTACCTTCATTGTTATCAATTCGCCATACAATAATTTGTGCATTGTAGTGCGTACCATTTTTTCGGACACGGATGCCCTCTTCTTCATAGCGCCCATGTAGTTGCGCCATCATCAATTCATGGACTGCATGATCTCTATCGAGTGTTTCCTTGGGATATAACATGGAAAAATGACGGCCTATCGCTTCGATATCGGCATATCCGGTTAAACGCTCCGCACCGCGGTTCCAGCTGATAATAAAACCATCAAGGTCAACCATGAACATCGCATAGTCCTCGATACTTTCCACCATCAACCTGAATCGGTTTTCACTGTCCAGAAGCCACGCATTAAATTGTTGCCCGGTCTTCAATACATCAACTAATGCGGAATTGGCACTATTGTTTGTTTTTATTTCCGCGTCGGTGGTGGGAGTGTCATTAACGCAATTTCCAGATAAGAGCGACCTTGCCTGTGCGCCGATTTTTTCGCGCGTAAATGCCGCTGAATGGAATGGTACGGTTTGCGCTTCTACGAGTAAGAAGGTAATTTCATTTGCTTCATCTTTGATCGGAGCTATGGTGAAATTTATTGATAACTTTTCATCGCCCTGAGATTTGATTTCATCAACAAACTTTATCCTGGCTCCTTGAGAAGCACTTTGACAGGCCCTTTTCCATGCCTGTCCCGATGTCGGGTTATTCCCCCAGAGCTTGAGCGACCAAATCGGACGACCGATACAATCCGGTTCATCAAGAAATAAGTTCAATGCAAATTCATTAACCGCAGCAAGCTTCCCGTCTTGATCCACAATAAGTACGACATGTTCCAGGCTATCAATAACAGATTTAACGATGCTCAAATTAGACCGCATAGATTTGAATCCTGTAAATAATATTGAAAAAGCCATCGATCCAGCTCTTTACACCCTGTACCCTGCGCTCCTCCTTGTTTAGTGCTGTGGCTAAATATTCAATCCGGACTATAGCGTCCTTACAGGTCATTTCCCATCATTTATGCGTCTTATTGGAACGAAGTAATCAATAAACAGGCAGATTTTTTACCCCTTATGCGGAATTTTATGCCAAAGGAATGACCTTTAAGCAGCATTTGGTTTGTTAGATGCCGGCTCCAGAAAGGAGCCAGTATCCCTATGCGCAATAAAGAATTCCAAAATATCAAAAAGGCCGCAATACGAATCTGCCATAGGCAATAAACCCGCACAGGGCCGCAACTACCAACCAATAAAGGGGCGAGTTAAGGTTGGTATTTCCCGCGCTAAAATGCATTGCACAAAACAACAACATAATTACAGCAATACAAATAGCGGCGATAGGAACAAGCGTGTTCAAAGGCTTGTAAAATGCAGGCAATACCAGGCATAGGGCACATAACAATTCAACACCGGCCAGGGTCAGCCAGGCGCCCTGGGGAATTGCTTTTAGCGAAGGCATAGTCTGCTCGGCCGTGTGCGAAAATTTCCATACCGCGCCCATGA
>JAJQJO010000344.1 GCA_021323495.1 Cellvibrio sp.
CATTCACATGAACACCCCAGACGCCATCACCCCGAGCAGTGCGACGGAACACATACAAGCGGATCAATCCCAACCGGACCATTCCCAACTTGACCAAGGGATTGCCGAACCGACCCGGGAATCCCCCGCAAGTATTTTATTCAATGACTTTGTGCCGCCCGGAAAGCTTCATTCGCCCGATCTTGCACGGCTGCTACAGGCATATCTGGTGTTGGCGGTTATTGTTAATTTTGGTTTGCTTTTTTTAAAAGGCTACAGCCAGGACCTGGGTTACTGGCAAGACTGGGTGCGCCAACTTTCCACCAGCGGTTACGATGGGTTTAATGGCAATTACCCTCCGCTTTATGTGCACTGGCTGTATCTGGTAGGAAAATTTTACACGCTAAGCGGCATACCACTCGAACATAACGATTTTCTGAAATTCCTTACCCAAATCCCGGTAACCATCTTCCACTGTCTATTGACGCTGTTGGTTTTTAGCCAACTTAAACGATTTAATGCATCCCGTCACTTTATCCATAGCATGATGTTGCTAACGGTATTAAACCCGGCAATTTTGGTTAACGGTCCCATTTGGGGTCAGGTAGATCTGGTTCCCGCGGTAATGGTTTTTGGTGCACTTTTACTTGCGGTTGATAATCGCTGGAGTTATTTATCTATTCCGTTATTCACCCTGGCACTCCTGACAAAATTCCAGATGATTGCTTTTGCACCGGTATTTGGCTTTTTGTTTTTTCGCCATATCAGTAAACATCTATCAGGAATTTTGATTGCGATTATACTGGGTGCATTAGTATTCCTTCCCTCTATTCTTGCCGGTCATTTTTGGCAAGCATTTCGCCAGGCCTATATCGATACTCTGGGCCAATATCCAATGACCACATTTAATGCTGCCAATATCTGGATTTTACTCACCGGCAATACTGCACCCGATAACGTTTTATTGTTTGGCGTTGGGGCCGATTCAGCGTTCGCTAAAGTATTCACTGCAAAATATTTTGGCATGCTGCTGTTTTCACTAACAGCTTTGGGTATATTTCTACAGGGCATACATTTTCTGATTAAAAACAATGTCGGCCAAAATGATCGGCCATTATTAGCACATGCGTTTTTTGCGGCAATGTTATGTGCCGTGGCATTTTTCACCTTGCTCCCCGCCATGCACGAGCGCTACCTGTTTCCCGCAGTCGTGCTAGCGCTTGCCTACACCGCCATAGCCCAACAAAAACTCGTTTATCCAATAATGATCAGCCTGCTTTGTGCGTTGAACATGTTGATTATTCTCGAAATTAATGGTTCCGATATCTGGTATGGGCTGTCCTGGTTGATCGTGATAATCCTGGTGCTGGGTTTGGCAGAATTAATAGTGGGCGGCAAACTATTCAGTGCGTTAACCCGTATTACCGTTGGACTGGCCAGGATTCCGTTTTTATCGGTTCTATTTTTTATTGTCGCCACGGGCGGCATGATGAATTATTTTTATGAACGCTATCAGGTCCACCAGTTATCGCTCAATAAGAACCAACAATTTCTCACCGATCTGCCTCTGGTTTATGCCAAACAGGATCATGGTTCAATGGCGGCGCACCGCAGTTTTGATGGCCATCATCTATCGCTTATGAACCGCCGCTACGCGCAGGGCATAGGCACTCACGCTAATTCGGACATTCAATATCAATTGCCGACGGGCGCGGTTGAATTCAGTTTCAATGTTGGCCTGGATGATGAAGTTGGCACCGCTGACGTACAATTTTCAGTATGGGGCGATGGTAAATTGTTATGGGAATCAGAGCCTCACTATGGACACGAACGCAACCTGCCTACCTATAGGGTCGATGTTAGCGGTGTGCAGAAGTTGAATCTAAAAGTTGCCGCGTTGAAAGATGACAAATGGGACCACGCTGATTGGGTTAATACAGTTATTACTTTTGCAACTGAATCGGTGTTGCCAGATGAGTCTTTATCAAAAGAACCCTTACCGGCAACTACATCAAGCTCTACTAATTGATTATTTGAATTAGGTTACTCCATGCACGAGCGAATTCTGATTATTATTCCGGCCTATAACGAAGAAAAGAATATCGGGAAGGTAATACAATCCTTATATGACGCTGAGCCAGACTATCAGTGTCTGGTGGTTAATGACGGGTCCAGGGACAATACCCAACACGAGGCTGAAGCCAGCGGATTGGCTACAGTCATCCAATTACCATCGAATCTGGGTATTGGCGGTGCGGTCCAGACTGGCTTCAAGTATGGTTTTTACAATAACTTTGATTACGCCATTCAATTTGATGGCGACGGCCAGCATCTGGCGAGCGAAATCCCCAAACTTTTAGATCCCTTGCGAACCAATGAATTTGATGTATGCATAGGTTCGCGTTTTGTGGAAAAAACCCTCGGATTTCAATCTACCTTTATGCGTCGAATTGGAATCAGAATTTTTGAATTTATGAGCCGTTTATTAATCCGCAAAAAAATTACCGACAGCACTTCAGGGTTCCGGGCCTATAACAAACAGGCAATTGCATTTCTTGCCGCCAATTATCCAACCGATTACCCTGAGCCGGAAACAGTCATCCTGTTAGGTAAAAATGATTTCCGTATCCGTGAAGTCTCTGTCGAAATGATCGAGCGCCAGGGTGGTGAGTCTTCCATTTCCGGCCTTAAATCGGCGCACTATATGATCAAGGTCATTCTTGCCATGTTGATGACTGCCCAACGACAAAAAATTCGCAGGACCTGACCATGTTAACGACCATAATAGATTTTTTTCTTGCCCATCGGATCCAGGTATTTTCTATCATCGGAAGCCTGCTCCTGTTTGTATTTATCCTCAAGCTGGTCAAACGCAAAAAGCTAAAGGAAGAATATTCATTACTATGGCTGGGTTTCGGTTTTATTTTCATTGTCCTCTCCATTTTTAAACCCTTGCTGGAAGTCGTCGCCAGTGCAATAGGAATTATTTACGCCCCTGCGGCATTGTTATTAATGCTGGTCCTTTCGGTGTTTTTTATTTTGATCCAGTTTTCAGTCGTTATTTCAAAATTAGCCGAGGGCAATAAAAACCTGGTCCAGGAAGTCGGAATACTTAAAGCTGAACTAAAAAAACTGCAGTTACAGATTAAGGATAAAGAATAAAATGAAGAACTTGATACACAGCATAATAAAATCAAAAACTGTCTATGTACTTATTATTACCCTCGGTTTGCTTGTCGGCTTGCTGCAAACCATGCAGCCCACATTCTCCAATTTCACCTTAATGACCCCCTCAGGCACCAGCCAGCCGATCAATTTTCCCGGGTTTATGCAATCACCCGAAGGCGGCGTTTATCGTTTAAGCGGAACCCTTACGATGGGCAAATACTCCAGCTCATTGCTGCGTATTATTCCCGACGATGAAATCCTCGCATTGACAATCAATCAGAAGCCAGTTGACCTGAGCATCATCTCACCCGACGCGCGCAAAGATTACAGCAAGGGTTTTACCTATGAACTCGGTAGCTTTTTGCAGCAAGGCGATAATCAAATAGAAATTCTCTACACCGACCAAGGTGGCCTTATGGGGATTGTGATTGGGGCTGAAGCCGGAAAAAATACATCCCGTGCAATTTACTTACTGGTCACCCTGATGGCACTACTGATAGCTGTCAAATTCTTGCGCTGCTTTAAATTTTCGACCCCAGTCAAAGTATTATTTATTGGCGCGCTGCTGATTCGCCTGATGTATTTTTCCGTCACTACAGCAGATATCCGTGAACACGACCTGGGCGACCATATTGGCTACACCGAATACCTGAGCAAGCATTGGATGCCCCCACCGGTGGACTATGCAGTGGGCGGCGCATTTTTCCATCCACCCTTGTACTACTACACCGGTGCCCTTGTTTACAAAGCTACGCAGCTAGTGGAACCCAACAACAAAGTTATTCTATTTCGCGTACAGCAGGTGTTGGTCCTGTTTTATTCGATGGGATTTGTACTCTTTGGCCTGATGATTTTGCAGGAACTGCTGAACTTATATCGTAGACCAGCTGCACAGGCACAGCGCACAACAACACTCCCGGCAACATTATTAACAACACAGGAACCACAGGAACCACAGGAACCACAGGAACCACAGGAACCACAGGAACCACAGGAACCACAGGAACCACAGGAACCACAGGAACCACAGGAAC
>JAJQJO010000345.1 GCA_021323495.1 Cellvibrio sp.
ACGCTGTTTCCCGCCGGAATTTCTACTGCTGTGAGCCCGAGCCTGCGCAGCGAGTATTTTTTTGTCGGGGCGCAAACAGCAGCAGAATTTATTTCGCTAGCGTGTCGCCATCAATGGGACCAGTTATTTATTCCCGACGTAATGGTTAATTCGGCGGAATATAGCCAGTTGGTACAGGCAGCTGAAGCCGCGGGCCTTGCTGTTCTGGTGCGCGATACTGCTACCAGTTACGCGGTGCGAATCCGCGATAATAATTTTGCAAACTATTTAAAAAGTATCGGCAGCAACACGCGCCTCAAACTTTATAACAAGCGCAAAAAACTTTATCCGTTGGGCCTGATCGAGGTGCGCAACCTTTGGCCGCAGCTGGATACATTTATCGATATACTCAATAGCTTCCACCAACAGCGTTGGGGTAAGCTTTGTTACCAAGGGTTGAATCTGCAACAAATCACTATGTTCTTGCGCAACATAGCAGCGAATGGCGGTGTGCCGGACCTATCGGTTATTTATTGCGATGGTAAGGCGATATCCGCAGTGTTAGACCTGCAGTATCAGCAGCGCATTTATAACATTCAATCCGGCTACCTCGAAAAATTTCAGGATGGAATTTCACTAGGCACTCTGCACTTGGGGATGCAAATAGAAAAAGCGTTTGCAGCGGAAGTAGACTATTACGATTTTATGGCGGGCCAGGGTAAGCATTCAAATTATAAACAATCCCTGGCGACCCACAGCGAAAATTTCGCCAGCTTGATGTTAGTGCGCAATCCTTTCCTTAAATTGCTCTATCGTATTAACGATAGTGTGCATCGACTAAAGCGCGGCCAGGAATAAAGAGCAAACAGGGTCAGGGAATCCCTTTAATAATGGGTGGCCCGATTATTTTACTCAGCCAGACTGGCAACAGCTTCCACAATAAAATAAATAATTTAAGTTTGGGATTGTCCGGATTTAACTCGGGTTTGGCAGCATGGTCTGGCAACAGGCAATACCAATAATGCTGGCAGGGCTCGGCACCCCACTGTTTTTTGAATTTAAATGTTCCTGCATCCAGGGTGGAGCGGCCAAAATCAAAATATTGGCAGCCCTGCGCGAGCGCAAACGATAATATCTGGCGATACATCCACATATTGGCATTGTATTTATTGGCGGCTTTGAGGGTGGACGCCCAGGGGATTTCCATCAACTTTCCGTAGCTCACCAAAAATGCACAAGAGACTGGCTGGCGATTGACATAGACAACCAGAATGTCGGCCTTGAGCCCCTTGTGGTTAAGGATATTGGCAAACCATTTTTTGGAATACACCGGCGTGCCGAGATCGCGCATATTGCGGGCAAACACGCTATAAAAATCGTCCAGTAATTCTGCCTTGCCAATTTTACAGACCGGTGAAAATTCATCGGCTTTTTTATATTGCGCGCGTACTTTGCTGCCCAACATTTTATCCAGCGACGCATCGCTATCGGGCAATTGCAATAACATGGACGCTTTTTTGGTGGAGGGATTGTCGCCGAGCTTCGGGTGAATGCTGCGTACTTCTATATGTTGCAAGCCCATTTCGGCGCGAATGTCTTGCAGTTTTTGCATCAGTGCCCGGCAGATATCAACATATTCGCACACCATGCCGCCGTAGTTGAGATAGGGCATGGAGACGGCAAATTTACCAAACAATGGCGATGAGAAAACCGTAAAAGGAATTCCACCGATGAGGTGGCCATCCTGGTCGCGCGCGCACAGTAAAAATGTCGGATGGCCAAAACTTTGCTTGATCACTTCTGCCCAAGCGGGATTGTGGCTCGGCAGCGAGGTGGGATTTTTTGCAACAAATAAGGGCCAGTCTGCCACAGAAGAAAATTCGGCAAGCGCAAGTTGGTAATTGCCACCCCAGCAGCGCTGTTCATCAAGTGATGCAAATGCTGGTGCAGCAACTGGAAAAATTTGGGCAGGTTCGGCCTGCGGCGCTAGGCCATCTTTGATGGCAAGTTCAAGCTGTTTGATTTGCGCGGAAATTTGCTGCATGAGTTGCAGCTGTTGTGCATATTCCGGCGTATCTTTGTGCAGATGTTTGAACTTTCCGGAAATAATCCCTTTTTCAACTTTCAGTGCTTTTAATTGACTGAGCTGTTGCTCTGGTGACACGTTCATAACACGGGCAAACCTATTCAATACTGCTGCGGATATATTCAAGCCAGGAAGAGTACCTGACAAATTTTTCAAAATTATTGGGGAAACTATGCCGTTTTATCTCGAACGGTTTTCCCTGGATTTGTTTTAAATTGGTATTGCCTGGCGTGGATGTAAGCGCGCCCGTAAAACCCTGTGCGTTTACCAATGGGATATGGTGTGGAAAATAATCATTGACCGTACCGGAGGGATAACAAAAAACCCGTGAGGGCGCTTTGAGTTCCTGCGCGAGCCGATTATTGGCGCGTTCCAATTCGGCAGTAATTTGCGCATCCGACAACACCGCAAAGACCTGGTGGCTGCACGCGTGGGAACCAATACGCAAGCCCTGCTGTTCGGCGCTGCGCAAACTGTCCCAGGAGGCTGGACGATAACTGGCAGCCATACTGGCGTTGGGGTCGAACGCCAGTGCGGCCAGTGCCGTCTGGATAAATTCGTGCGGCGCCGGCTGCGGATGCGGGCAGCCGGCTGATCCAGGAGCAGATCAAACCTGACGTTGTTGAATTGAAAGTTGGCGTTGGTTTGTGTTGAAGTCCAGGTGGCATAGCTCAGCCTGGCATCCCAGGGCCAGACTATCCCATCAATCATATCTACAATCGTAAATAGTGTTGGTTTGCACTGGTGGGCCAGCAACACCGGAACCAGCTGGTCGAGTTGGTCTTGATAGCCGTCATCAAGCGTAAAGCAGATAGTAGGGCGTTGGGGTTTGCGCCCGGCTATGGCATCGGCCAGGATTTCGTCGATGGAAGCAAATTCAAAGCCGGCATTTTTGGCATAGACAATACATTCTTCGAGGAGCGCGGGAGTTAGCCCTTCATAAGCCCCGTCGAGCGGCTGCGGGCGGTGAATCATATAGATGGTGACGTAATGCCCCACGATAGAATTCATCAGTGCATTAATGCTCGATGATGCCAATAGCCGATGCAGGGTTGTATCCATTTACAATCAAATCCATCCGGATAAACGAGCGCCTAATAAACGGGGAGTATGGCTTACGTGTTCGTGCAATCCAATACGGCAAAGCTGGTGGACTGGCGTGTTGGCTGCGTTGACAATTCCACGTTGGGTAGTCACCGCTGCGCTGTAGGTTCGTGTTACCGCATCCAGGGCTGCGCTGTTGTAATCACCGTTAGGAAAACAAAAAATATCGGCAGCGGTGGGTATTTGTTGTGTCAGTAGTGCTTTGCTGGTGACAATTTCGTGCGTGATTTCAGCATTGGAAAGCTGTGCATTTAACCGTTTGTGGTTGCAAGTATGCGAGCCAATGGTAACCAGACCGGAGTTGTTCATGGTGCGCACTTCGTCCCATGTCATTAGGCCGCGCGGCAACTCAAAACTCAAGTGCTGGTGCCAGCTTATTTCATCCAGCGCAGTAAAAATATCAGCATCGCTAAATTGTTTTAAGGTTTTGATTACTGCAGCCATGCTTTCCCGATTGCGCATGTCTGCCGGTGCGGCGGCCTGGTTGAGCGCGCGCGCCAGCAATGGTTGCTGCTGCATTGCGGTGAGCGCATTGCTGGCAAGCAGGGCACTGATAATGTTGGGCCAGAATTGGAAGTCGGTACCGATTTTTTCTACTACAGCAAACAGGGTTACCGGTGTGGCAGTGGCTTTAATAATTGGCAATGCGTATTCGAAGTTATCATGCCAGCCATCGTCAAATGTGATGGTGCAGGCGCGGCGTGGCAAAGGTTCACCAGCAGCGCGCAAGCGCAGCCACTCGGAAAAATCCATCAAGTCAAAATGCTGCTTTAGTTCACGCAGATGCATGGCAAAGGTGTCGGGAGTGACAATCATGCCCGGCTCTTCCAGGGTATAGCGGATATCTTCCCGGGGCAGGATGCGGTGATACATCAATACCCACAATTGCGGGTCGTGCGTTAACAAACCCATCCGGTGTGGACCGAATTGGCCTGCGGCACTGGTGGCAATCTGTTTGAGTAATTGTTTCATCATTTCTGCAGTTTAGTTGCCCTTATTTTCCAGCGTTAATTCTTTCGCTACAGCAAGTTGTTAGCTGCGGCCGAAAAGTTGCCGCACATAAGTTTTCAATTCGTAAAACCCTGGGCCAAAATCACCCGGACGATTGGTTTCATGGCGTGTGTTAAAGGGGGCGGGTGTTAAAAAAGCCAGCACCCGTCTTATTTTTTGCCCGGTCGAATAAGGGCCTTTCAGATAAAGATAAAGGCTATCCAGATCGCCCAACAGCCAGCGCAATCGCTGGCCAACCCGGTAATGAGTGGGTAGGGTCGGCGCGATGCCCAATTCCAGTTGGGCGAGCAGTGCGGGGAAATCCACTCCCGAATCGATCGCCAATTGCAGTGACCCCCAAAAGCGGGTGTTCACTTCCATCAGATAAGGTGTGCCCTCGGGCGTAACCCGGAATTCCACCATGGCAACACCATGCCAATGCACATGGTCTAACAATTGTTGCGCATAGTGTTTGAGTGTGGGATCGACAGCGACGCTTTCACTCAACACGCTGACTCCACCTTGCGGTGGCTTTTCGCGCAGGCGCCGATGGGCAAAAAAACTGACCGCTGCGCCTTTGTTGTATAAACAGAAAACACCGGCACCAGTACCCGGGATAAAAGCCTGCACCATAAACGGATAATGGGCGAGGTAGGTTTCGCTGGCGATGGCTGCGTCCAGGTCTGCTTCACTGTGCAATAGTTTGACACTGGTGGAAATCCAGCCCTCGGGTGTGAAGATTTTAGACAGGCAAGGTTTTATTACGCAGGGATAAGTCAATGTCCGCTTATCCAATTCGGCTGCGTTTTTTACCAGAGTGAACTCGGGTACAGGTACATCAGCGGCCCGTGCCTGTTCGAGCAGGCGGTGTTTATCGGCGAGTGACATCACCGTCGCATAGCTGGCAAAAGGCAGGTGCAGCAGTGGGAAACGCTGCGCATGCATCAACACCAGTTGGCTGGTGATTTCAGTCACGGGAATGACCAGGGAAAATTGACGCCCGGCGCAAATCTTTTCCAGCCAATCCAGATAGGCCTGGGACTCATTGGCCGGGCTGGGCGAACGCAAATATTCGTGTGAATAGCGGGAAGCGGCGGCCAATGCGTGGGGTGTGGAATCAGCGGTGACCACTACAACATTATCGAGTTTGCCCAACGAGCGGGTAACGGCCAGGGCACTTCGCTGCGCAGCATCAAGAACAAGAATAATATGTGTCATGTCACTGCATCAGCCTTGGTTAGCGAGCCAGGTTTAACAAACAAAAAGTGAAGCCAAAATCAAACTGTAAAGCACTGCAATGTTAATAACCTTCCGCGCTACACCAGCTGAATTACAATCTTGTGTGTAATGAGTTTGGAATATAGCAGTCGCAGTAATTGCGCGAATCATACGGATTGCCCAACAAATCCACAAGCGCGCAACCAGATGGTGATAGAATGCGCCCACGCAATAGTTTCGTCACAAATCGGAAGGAATAATGACCGATAAAACCCCCACAATTGTCCACGCAATCGATACCACTGGCCCCGGTGGTGCGGAAACTGTTTTTCTTGATATTGCACAACAACTTCAGCTGGCCAATTATGACAATCTTGCGATTATCAAAGGCCCGGGTTGGGTAGAAGAACAATTAAAACTGCGCGGTATTCGCTATTACATTCTGAAACCGCATGGTTTTTTATCGCTACCTTATTATTGGCAAGTTTATCAATTGCTCAAACGTGAAAATGTTGCATTGGTGCATGCACACTTGTTGGGTTCAACTCTCACTTATTCAATCCTGACACTGCTGGCCCGCCTGCCACTCATTGCAACTTTACACGGTCGGGTTGATATTAATCCCAATGAACGTTTTGTTGGCATTAAACAAAAAATTATGCGCATGGGGGTAAACAAGTTGATTGCTGTCAGCCGTGATCTGGCTGCCTATGTTGAACAGCGCGGCTTGTTTCCAGCCAGTGCTACCGATGTTATTTATAACGGAGTAGATCAGCAGCGCTATCAGCAGCAGGCTTCCGGAACTTTACGCGCGCGGCTGAATATTCCAGCCGATGCCATCCTCATTGGTAGCCTGGGCAATATCCGGCCTGCAAAAAATTACGAGACGCTAATTGATGCAGTTGGGCTGTTAAATAATCCGCGCTTGCATTTCGTTATTGCTGGCCACCAAAAAAAAGAATTAATGGATCAGCTTACCGCGCAAATGCATGCCCTGGGTGTCGATCAACAGATGCACTTTATTGGTTTTTATGACAATACCCCGGAGTTTCTAAAACAATTGGATTTGTTTGTGCTGTCCTCAAGCTCTGAGGGCTTTTCAATCGCCACCATTGAAGCTATGGCAGCAGGTGTGCCGGTAATTGCGACCCGTTGTGGCGGGCCGGAAGAAATTTTGCAACACGGCAGTACGGGCTATCTGGTTGCTACCAAAGCACCGCAACAGCTTGCCGATGCAATTCAACATCTATTATCAAATCCAGATGAAGCAAAACGTCTGGCGCTGGCAGGATATGAGCATATGCACAATACGTTTTCATTAACAGTAATGTTGCAAGCCTACCAACGACATTACATCCGATTACTAAATGGC
>JAJQJO010000346.1 GCA_021323495.1 Cellvibrio sp.
TAAGTCACCAGCCGCTCAATAATGCAGAAAATATCGAGCCCAACCAACCGATTGAGCTCAATTTTAATAAAGCGATCGACCCGGCAAAATTGCAGGTCCGTATCTATGAAACCCTGCATGGCAAAACTTATCTTAATCGCGACCCATCCGGCAGTGACTTTATTGATGCGGCCGGTTATCAATTGGAAGAAGTGAACCGCGATCGCGAGCAAATCAATGGCAATATTTCGGTGTTACCGGACGGCAAGCTGGTTGCGTTCTACCCCGCCCGTCAATTTGGTTATCACGCGGAATTGTATGTGGATGTGATCTATGACGGTGAAGAGCTTGGCCATTTTAATTTCCGGATCAGGAAATTGCCGACGCTGGTAATCGGCGGTATTGCCGATCAATTTGGCCAACCTCTGGGCGGTATTACCGTGAGCTTACCGGAATTGGGTCGTACCACTACCACCAATAACGATGGCGGTTTTGCCTTTGGCTTCCAGGAGCCAGCCGGTAACGAAATTGCTGGCGGCCGTTATAAGTTACATGTCAATCCGGGCCTTGAAACTCCCGGTTACGGCAACCTGGTCCGCACTATTAATTTGCAGGAAGGTTCAAGCAACGAGCTCACGTTAATGCGTCTGGCGGAGCTTCATCCCGGTGTTGCCTTCCAATTAATCAGCAGCAGGCAAGCAGATACCAGCTTTGCCGGTGATGGCCTCAAAATGGATTTAAGCAATGCTGAGTTGCAATTCAATCGCGGCCGCAGCTCGGGTGAAATCCAATATCAATTCATGCCCTACGACCAATTGGCAACGCAGGTCTTACCCGGTACTGCCCCACAGTGGATGTTTGTTGCCCAGCCGCGCGGCGTCACCGTAGAAGGCAAAGTGGGAATACGCATGACCGTTCCCAAACTGGATGGTGATTACACCTACATCCCGGATACAACCCGCTATGTTCTCATCATGGGTTACAACCCCGAGCGCGAATTAATTGAACCGGTTGGTATTGGTGAAATAGAGAATAACCAGGTCACCAGCATTGGCAAGGTCGAATTGAAAAGTTTGGATTTTATCGGATACGCCTGGGTACACCCGGAAATGCAACCGCGGTTTAAAGCAGTGGCAGATGGTGAACTCTCGTTGCAACAACTTTTAGGTGAGCTGCAAAAATGATTTTTGAGCAAATGGAACTTAACCGCACAATAACAATGAACAAAAAAATGCGCTCATCCCTGGTGTGGTGCTTGCCGTTCATATTCCTGGTGTCTTGGATCAGCGAGGTGCAGGCGCAAACCCGCACCTTCACATTCAAGCATGGCGCGGTGATGGCCCGCACCCTCGCGCTGGATGAAAACAACCAACCTATTTTTGTGGAATATAACGAGCAAGGTGAAGAGGTAAAAAAAGTCGATATTCCGCAAGAATATGCGACGCAGGTTGCCAAACTCAAAGTCATTACCGCGTTTGAATATCACCAGGAAAAAGTGCGGTTGGATAAATTCGAAGAGATCCACAAAAACGATTTGTGGAAAGACGCCGAAGTGATGGCAGTGGATAAATTCAAAGAAACGGAATTTTTTGCCGCAGATGGCAAAACCAAAATCACCGTCCCAACCTTGCCGACCTATGTAGCCAGTGTGCTGGTGCGTGGCCGCAGTGCGCGTATTAATCCCGATCCTAACGAGTTGGTATTACTGTCCTTCAGTGTGGATTTATCGGAAGAAAAAACCGTTCCGGAAAAAGGTAGCCTGTTAGTCAATGAAAAGGGCCAGGTGCTTTACATCAGCACCAACAACATCGCACCACGTGTAGGTTTCTTTGGTGATCCGAATGAGAAGCAGGAATTTTATGTTGGCCTGCGCAAACCGGACGATAAAATTTTTGGGCCGGTGAAATACGTCAAAGTTTATATCAGCCCGGAAGTCTACCCCGGCAGCATGACGTCATCGGATTACCGCGGCAAATACAGCATGAGTTTTATGCTGCCCTATTGTCCCGGTGGTATGGAATATACCACCGACATCTGGGCGGAATTGCGTTACGCAAATTTCAGTCCCTACGGCTCACCGACTATCCCCTACTACCTGCGCCGCCAGGACTGGACCTATTGCTACGACCTGCCACCATTTTCCGGCGCAACACTCGGCGCTGCCATGGCATACGTAAATGCCATGGCGGTACTCGCCACTATGGCAGTTCCGTTATACAACGCCGATTTCAAAGTTGATGTAATGTTTTTGTCGGGTCGCATTATGCTGAAGAACCCGGATGGGTCGCCAATTACTGTTGGAGGTGTAACGGAATACGAAGCAACGGCTCCTGACAACAAACGCATTGTGCAGGAAAATTATGATTTTGATGGCGATGGAAACCCGGATCGCGTAGTGCTGGGCCGCATGGTAGATAAACCCCAGGAAGACGGCAGTACTAAAAAAGTATTTGAAGCTTATCCGGCCGCAGAGGCAGGCAACATCACTGACGAAAATGCATTGCAAGGTGTTTATCTGAGTTCATCTGAAGGCGCGTCAGCGGATCAGGCACCGGATTTTGTGCGCCTGGCCGACACCAAAAAATTATTTACGCCGAACGGCAAGCTCAAAAGCATTAGCAAAGACGATTTAAAAAATACGGATATATATGTGTTCCGCGAATCCACCGGCCAGCTGGTGCTGGAGCGTAATGGTTTAAAAGATGAAGAAGTGGCCGGCCGTGTGGACATCGGCCTGGGTAAAAACGACCAGTATTATTACTATCGCTTGATGTTGCGCGGCCCGATGGATAACGCGATCAATGTAGGCGCCATCAACCGCAGCAAAAACTGGGAAGAGTGGGCCGAGGAATATCGTTTGACCGAACCCTTCCGCAAACGCGAAGGGGATTATCTGAAATCCGGCGAGTGGGTACGTCTGGTGGTCATTAACCGCGTAACAGGCTACATGGGCACCCAGCGGATCCAATTAGGTGATGCCAGTAAAAACGCGGGCAGCATGCTCAGCGTCAAACTCGATGACACCTGGCTGCAACCGCCGAATTTAAAAATCTGGGCCGAGCGCAAATACACACCTGAAAAAGGCATCATCAATAAAGAAGACAAAGAGAAGCACTACCTGATCGGTCAGGAAGGCGCAGCGCTTACCACCGATACCATGGTCGAAGTGTTCACTGAATGGCTGGATGAAGAAGGCCGCCCGTTGCCGGAAGGCCTGGGTGCGGACGACGGCCAGCAATATGGTTTATCGGGCCGCCTGGCGCGCACCACGGGGAAAAATACCCTGGGCGTTGTCGGTGGTGACCTGGCCAACTTTACCATCCCACCGGGGCGCAATATCCAGGTATTGAAAATCAGTGATAGCCTGACAACACCGGAAAACTTTTACATCCACGTTGTGGGTACCCAACAGGATGAAAAACCGAACTTCAGTGGCAGCAATACCGCCGAAGGTTTGGCTGGCCGCCCTGAAAAATTCACGCCATTCCTAACGCCCCTCTATGACGAAAATAAAAACTGGCAAACCTGGAGCGCCTATCAACAATTAAAACAGGACTGGGCGGAAGAAGAAAATCCTGACGAGGAAAACAAACCGGCCAAGCCATTGCCTTTTTATGTCTGGGGTTATCGCCCGGAATATCAATTCAGCCAATACAAGCTGGCCATCGCTGAATTGAATCGCGTTACTACCGATGAAAGTGGCGCAGAACAAAAAACCGATATCTACGATGCGAAAACGCCCGTGATTGCCTCCAGCGATAAATTGATCGAATTACTCTACTCCTTGATCGGCCCGGACAATGAGCGATTGGATCCAATCGACGGCCCACAGGATTTGGTCTTCGCGCTGGGCGAAGAGGAAATCAAAGTGGAAATTGGCAGCGACAAACAAATCCGGTTTGAAAATATCGAACATCTGGCGAGCTTGATGCCGGAAGATTTCCTGACCTTGCGGTTGTATAGCAATCAGGATGCGGGGAATATTTTGTGGGAGTATGCGTTTGAGTTTTTGCAAATTGATACGACCAATATTGATGCTGAGAATTGGACTGGCCAATGCATGACTATTTCTGCAGATGAACCGCAGGTGCCTCTTTACACTAGCTTGGTAGGATACGGTTCAAGGGACGAGGAAAAGAAAGACGATTATCTTATTCAGTGGTCAGTCAAGGGTAGTGGTAATCTCTCTGAATCC
>JAJQJO010000347.1 GCA_021323495.1 Cellvibrio sp.
TTCCGTACGGATGTTGCGCGATTACGGGATTAGCCGCTTCCAGGAAAAATTGCAGGCCATGGGCATGACAACATTATTTCGTCCGGCTGATGATTACGGCCTCACGTTGATTTTAGGCGGTGCGGAGGGCACGCTTTGGGAACTCACAGGTATTTATGCACACCTTGCCGCGAGTGCGCGCGACGGTAATATTAACCAACCTGCGCCAACCCTGCTGTTAAAAAATAAAACGCTGCCAGAAAAAAAATCCCTGCTGGCTAAACCGGTAATGCAACAAGGTGCTGCCTGGTTAACGTTACAGGCGCTGATTGATGTCGCGCGCCCCGGCAATGAAAACTACTGGCGCGATTTTTCCGGCAGCCAAACGATCGCATGGAAGACCGGGACCAGTTACGGCTTGCGCGATGCATGGGCGATTGGTAGTAACGGGCGCTATACGCTCGGTGTCTGGGTGGGCAATGCCGGAGGTGAACCGGCCAGTTTTATCAGCGGCCAAAGCAGTGCAGCGCCGATTTTATTTGATGTGTTTGATGCGCTACCCAAAGTCAATTGGTTTGCCAAACCTGGACATGCATTAAAAACAATTTCTGTGTGTAAAGACGATGGCTATTTAACCGGGGGACAATGTGAAGCAGTAGATATAGAAATTCCCGATACCAGCCATTTCGCCAAAGTGACACCAAACCACCGGCATATTCATCTCGATACTGGCGAACAATTTCGCGTACACAGCCGCTGTGAGACGGTAAATAATATGCGCGCGCACGATTGGTTTGTCTTGCCACCTACCCAGGAATTTTATTGGCGCCAACATCACAGTGAGTACAAGTCCTTGCCGCCCTGGCGCGGCGATTGTTCAGCTGATTTATTGCAAGTTGATGAAGACCAACCGATCGAACTGGTTTACCCCAACGAAGAAAGCCGTATTTATATTCCGATGGATCTTGATGGCAAACGCAGCCGGGTGATATTAAAAGCGGTACACAGAAATCCCGGTGCACAATTGTATTGGCATCTCGACGATGAATTCCTGGGTGAAACCAAAATTTTCCACGAGCGCGAAGCCGCACTTGAACCGGGCTTACATAAATTATTACTCATTGATAAACAAGGTTATCGTCTGGAGCGGAGGTTCAGGGTAATCGGTAAAGAGTAAAGCGCCATTGCAGCGCTTTACTCCAAAGGGCTGCTGCAGTTTATGCCACGCGCTTGAACGGAACCTTGGTTGTCAGATAAGTTGCGCTGCGCCATAGCCATTCCACCGGTCCATAATAAAAACGTTTTACCCACCAGTGCGCGATAATAATTAACACTGTATAAAATGCGATGCCCAATAACAGGCTGTTAGTTTGGCCACTGGTTTTATACAAGCCCAAACCAAAGGGATAAAACAAGGGCACACCTATAACGGATTGGATTAAATAAACACTTAGACTGACTCGGCCACAGGGGGCGAGCAGGTTGAGCAATTTTCCGCTTTTTTGCCACAGGTAGCACTGGACAAATAAAAGCACAAGGCTGGCCATAACGGCCGTGCTCAGATAGGAGCCGACCAGCTGTTCCAGATACATTTTTGCCATACCTTGTTCTTGTAAACTGTTGGCCGGTAATTGCTGGATAAACTTTTCCAGGCCCAAAAATACAATGCTGGCTACAACGGCGATGACCAGGGCTTTTACGCGGATAATGGAAAATTTTTCTGGCCGGGTAAAAAAGCCGATGCGTCCCAGAATCAAACCGATAATAAACAGACCGATTAATTGCAGGCCGCGCCCGGACTCCACAAAAAATAACCATTTGGCTGCAAGCCCATCCCAACTATTCAGCGCAACCAGTTGCGCAAAATTCGCTTTCTCAATTGCACCGTAAACATGGCCAAACACAGCCCAATGTGAAGGGGCATCATTGGCGCCCGGCAGATTCGCAAGTGCGGCATAAATTTGATAATAGAACGGTAGTTGCAGCAGGCAAAGTATGGCGGCCACCCACAGCCAGCGGTTATCCAATCTTTGCACAAACAATAGGCTTAAACCGATAACCCCGAGTACGGATAAAATATCCCCCAGATACAAGAGCGTATGTATATAACCAAGCATGAGCAAAATCACCAGCCGCCATGCAAAACGGTAACTGAAATTCACGCCTTTGCGTGCCTGATTATCCATAATGATAAAAAAACTCAGGCCAAACATGAGTGCAAAAATCGCATAGGCCTTCCCTGCAAATAAAAAGAAAATGAGATTGTGTAGTGTGGTTGGATCCTGGTTGACCCAATAGAGCTCAAAATATTCCATAAAGTGGACGAGGCAAATTCCCAGCAGGGCAAAACCGCGCAGTGCATCAACCAGCTCAACGCGCTGTGGAATATCCGGGTGATTCAAGGTCGTAGCTGTCATACAGATTATCGCCGTGTTAGTGGTGTGGTTGAACGTTATTGGCTTGGTTTTACAAAAGAGTCTAGCCCTTTCGGCAATTATGTCCGCTTAAGAATTGTTAAATCGTCCGGGCTTCTGCTCGAACCCTGCGTAGTTTTTACCAATCAACTTTCACTTTTGTATAAAACCGTTTCACTTTGGCAAATTGCGCAAAGTGAATCATGGCAAGCCTATTTATTCCAGTGCCTCGCGTCTTACCACTTATTAACAATCGACCAGCACAATTCCCCCTATAATGCGTTTTTGCTTTTTCCGCTGCGGAGCCACACGTGGATTCTTCCCCCAAGCTTATTTCCCTTGATGATAAACGTGCGTTCTGGCGCAGCGTAATTTTACTTTCGCTCCCGGTTGCAGCGCAGATGCTGATGCAATCCCTGCTGGGCATGGCCGACGTAATTATGGTGGGTGATCTCGGCTCCAGTGCTATTGCCGCCGTTGGCCTGGCTGCAAAGATCCATTTTTTATTATTAGTATTGATGAGCGGCCTGGCGACGGGTTGCAGTATCCTGGTCGCGCAATATATAGGTGCAAAAGATTTCGTCAGTTGCCAGCGCACGCTCGCCGTCACCTTGCTGGTAAGTACAGCAGTAATGTTGCCCTTCACCTTGATCTTTGGTTTTGCATCCTACACTTGGGTGGGCTGGATTAATCCCGATGAAAAGGTAGTCGCGCTCGCGGCGCAATATCTCATCATTACTGCACCTGCATTATTGTTTACCCAGTGGATTGTCATTTACGAAGCCTCATTGCGCGCGCTCGGTAGCACCACTATGCCTTTGATCGCGGGTGTATTTGCGGCGGCGTTAAATATAATTGGTAACTACGCATTGATCGGCGGCAATTGGGGCTTTCCTGCATTGGGAGTTGCCGGTGCGGCCTGGGCCACATTGGGTTCGCGTTTTTTACAATTATTAATTGTAGTGGGTTGGATTTATGCTAAAAAACATGGCTTCGCGCTGAACCCTGCACAATTGCGTATGGGTCTGGATAAAATCCAGATCCATCGCTACCTCGCTTTTTCACTGCCATTGGTTGCCAACTATGCGATCTGGGCTGTAGGTAATTCCACTTATCATTTGGTTACCGGGTATGCGGGCACCGAAGCATTGGCGGTAATGGGCGTAATAGTGCCAATTGAAAGCGCATTCTTCGCCTTATTTGTTGGCCTTGCCAATGCATCGGCAGTACTAATTGGCCGCGAGCTGGGCGCGGGTAATAATGACACCGCCTGGCAGTTGCATAAATTTTTTGATCGCATCACGATGGTGTTATTAGTTTTCTTCTGTTCCGCGCTCTGGTTTGCGCGTCCCTGGATGCTTTTGATTTTTGATCAGCTCGATGAAAAATCAACGGATCTTTTATTGAATACCCTCGGGGTGTTTTGTCTGCTGGTTTGGGTAAAAATTATCAATATGATGCGTATTATCGGTGTGCTGCGCGCGGGTGGTGATAATCGTTTTACCTTGATTACCGATACAATTGTTATGTGGGTATTCGGTTTACCAATCTATATCGCCGTGGTATTTTTGACCAAGTTATCGTTTGTCTATATTTACGCACTTATGTTTCTGGAAGACGGGTTGAAGTTTATTCCGGTGATCCGGCGTATTGTCAGCCGTAAATGGATGAATAATTTGACCCGGCGATAAGCTGAGACTTTAATTCAATATCATAAATCTGTTGTTTAAATTGGGGACGTGAGTGGAGAATATTATGTATGACTTCAGTCCGGTAGAT
>JAJQJO010000348.1 GCA_021323495.1 Cellvibrio sp.
TCTTTAAAACAATCGGTGATTTGCACACCGGTTTCTTCTTCATAATCGCGTTCGATTTGTTCGTCGGTCATCACCGCCGTGCAAGGAATTTCGCCGTACGCATAATCCGCATGGGTAGTGCCGTAACAGGGAATTGCTTGCTGGGTTTGTGCCCATGCAGTGGCATAAGTTGAGTGCGTATGGGTAACTCCACCAATGATGTCGAAATGACGATACAAATGTGTGTGGGTTTTGGTATCAGAAGAAGGGCGCATCTTTCCTTCAACGATGTTATTTTCCAGATCAACCACAACTATATCGTCCACGGTCATTACTTCATAAGCGACACCACTGGGCTTGATCGCAATCACACCCTTGGCGCGATCAATTTGCGATACATTACCCCATGTATAAACCACCAGATTGCGGCGGTTTAATTCCATATTCGCTTCAAATACTTCGCGTTTTAATTCGGTGTAACTCATTACGCGTTACCTCCAACAGCATCTGAACCGGTATTGGGTGGCGCCACTAAAGATGATTCCGATGTTGATCCTGATGTTGATCCTGATTTTGATGACCCGGGTTTTGATGAAGAAACAAACGCGCCGAGTTTTAAATACTGTTGATACAAACCTTCATAGGCCGCAGCGGCTTGGGCATTGGGTTGATAGGTTTTGCATACGCTGGAGGCCATTACTTTTTGTGCGCTTTCCACATCGGGATAAACGCCGCCGGCAACGGCGGCAAAAATGGCGGCACCCAGCGCACAACTTTGTTCGCTCTCCAATACTTCAATGGGGCAGTTCCACACATCGGCACAGGTTTGCATTACAAAATCAGATTTCTTTGAAATACCGCCAATCGCAACGACTGAATTAATCGCTACACCTTCCTGTTTAAAGCGCTCGATAATTGCGCGTGCCCCGTAAGCGGTAGCTTCAACCAGGGCGCGGAATATGTGCGGCGCGCTGCTACCCATTTTCAATCCGGCGATCGCCATAGCAACAGATTGGTCAGCATCGGGAGTACGGCGGCCATTGACCCAGTCGAGTGCAGTGATACCCGCTTCACCAATGGCTAATTTGCTCGCTGCATTGCTCAATTCGACCAGGGTTTTATCTTCAATTTCCTGGATGAGTTTTTGTTTGGTTTCATCATCGAGCAATGATGACTGCTGCAAAATGGTCGCGGCCGGCCAGTTCACCAGATTGCGGAACCACGCATACAAATCGCCAAATGCTGACTGCCCTGCTTCGAGGCCAACCAATCCCGGGGTAACCGAACCATCGACCTGCCCGCAAATCCCGGCGATACATTTAGTGCCAATATCGTCATAGGTTGCGACTGTAATATCGCAGGTAGATGTGCCCATGATCTTGGTGAGCACGCCCGGTTTTACTTTTGCAGCAACCGCGCCCATATGGCAATCGAATGCACTGAAACCGACCGGGGTGTTAACCGGTAAACCAAGCTTGTCTGCCCATTCGGCCGTGAGGCCACCGCAGATCTGGTCAGCGGTAAAGGTCTCGGCCGGTAAACGGTCACGCAAACCGTTTAATAACGGATCAATACCGGCAAAAAAATCGTTGGGTGGATAACCACCCCAGCTTTCATGCCACATTAATTTGTGGCCGGTAGCGCAACGCCCCATGCGCAATTTGTCCGGGTGAGTAGTATCGGTCAGTACGGCCGACATCCAATCGCAATGCTCGACCCAGAGATAAGCGGCCTTGGCAACGGCAGCATCTTCACGCAATACGTGCAGGGTTTTCGCCCAGAACCATTCAGACGAATAAATCCCGCCTTCGTATTTCAAATAATTTTCAGGCGCCCTGTTGGCAGCCGCCGTAATTTCCTGCGCTTCTTTTATCGCGGTGTGGTCTTTCCACAACACAAACATAGCGTTGGGATTTTCAGCGAACCCGGGTTTGAGTGCGAGTGCAATACCGTCTCTATCAACTGCAACGGGCGTTGAACCGGTGGTATCAAAACTAATTCCAACAACCTGTTGCGCGGCACCGGCAGGGGCTCTGCTCCATAAACCCTGAACCACCTGCTCCAGACTCTCCAGATAGTCGAGCGGATGCTGGCGGAATTGGTCCTTCGCTGGCACGCAGTACAAACCTTTTTTCCAGCGCGGGTAATAAACCACATTGCTGGCCACTTCTTTACCGGTCCGGGCATCAACTAACAAAGCCCTGACTGAATCAGAACCATAATCCAGCCCCAAGGCGTAAGCGGTCATAACATCACCCATTTTTATACTATTGCCTCACTAGAGGATATTAATATTGTATGACAATATTATTCAGATTAGCGCCGTCCGTGTCAATTGGTTTGACGGCGCCGCGGTACGCTTAAACGCTTATTTCTTATCAGGTTTGGTAGCCTTGTTTGCCGTCACGCCTTCACTGGTCATGATGATGCGCTTGATAGTGCCGTCCGGGTTGTAAAACAGTTCATCAATCGCCACTGACCGGCGATATTGGCCACCGTCCGGACGCCCCGCACCGGTGTGGTAAATAAAGTAATGCTTGTTGTTAAACTCGATGATCGCCTGGTGGTTGGTCGGGGTGTTGCCCGCCACTTCGTTCAGGATGCCCTGGTATTTCCACGGGCCGGTAACGCTCTTGCCCATCGCATAACCCAGCTTTTCAGGGAAGCCCATGGCATAGGACAGGTAATAATTATCGCCGTGTTTGTGAGCCCAGATCGCCTCGGTAAACTCGGGCAAATCCAGCGTCTTGATGGGCCCATCCAGCTCAATCATATTCGGCTTGAGCCGGGCGTAACGCGGTTTGGTATTACCCCAGAATAAATAAGCCTGTCCGTCGTCGTCGATAAATACGGAAGGATCAATATCGTCCCAATCGTTGGGGGTATCGGTGGTCATATCATTGGTAACCAATGCCTTACCCAAGGCATCTTTAAACGGCCCGAGCGGGCTATCCCCCACCGCTACACCAAGCGCAAAACCGGGTTTGGTGTCGTTGTGACGCGCGGTGATATACCAATAAAACTTGCCATTTTTTTCGATAACCTGGCTCGCCCAGGCATCGCCTTTGGCCCACTTGAAATCTTGCACATGCAGGCGTGGGCCATGGGACTTCCAGTTGACCATGTCATCCGAGGAATAGACCAGCCAGTCGTGCATCTCAAAAAATTTGGTATTGTCTTTGGCTTCGTCGTGCCCGGCGTAGAGATACACTTTGCCGCCATGCACCAGGGCGGCAGGGTCAGCAGTAAAAACATCGGTAAATATCGGGTTGGCTGCCTGCACCAGGCTGGCGCAACCTGCGCTTAGTGCAATAACCAACGGCTGGAATAGTGAACGCATACTGATCATCTCTTCTTATTGTGCATCCGGCTTTGCGGGGGCTACCTGATATAAAAATCCCCCGTTTATCTGGGGTTGATTTATATTGATATTATAATACAATTAAATCAAGCTTTCGTTGGCAAAAGTTTTGGTCGGTTTGACTTTTTCTGCGAGACTTTCTGCGTAAACCTGCGTAATTTGCGTTGCTGCGCGGTAATGTGGCTTTTATATTGTATGACTTTAATAATAATTCGCTGCCTCGACTGGCATATAGGAGGGTCTCACCTGCCATCGCTGTGGCGTAATTAGATGTAGCCCTGTATGAACCAGGATAATAAGACAAAAACAGCATCCACTCCGGTACCCAAGCCGCCGCGAACTACCCAATGGTTTGGTATCCAGGACAAAAACGGAGTTATGCACCGCCCAACATTTTATTGTGGATGGTGGGTGGATTTAACCAAACAATAATTTAACTACCGGAGAATCCATAATGAAAACGATTTTTAAAACCCTGACACTCGCGGCTGCCATCGGTCTTAGCGCTACCGCAAATGCATTGACCGTTGGTTTCGCGCAAGTCGGTTCCGAATCCGGTTGGCGCACCAGCTTTTCTGAATCGGTAAAAGCAGAAGCGGAAAAGCGCGGTATCACGTTGAAATTTTCCGATGCACAACAAAAACAGGAAAACCAGATTAAAGCCGTGCGCAGTTTTATTGCGCAGCGCGTGGATGCAATTTTAATTGCGCCGGTAGTAGAAACTGGTTGGCAACCGGTACTGATGGAAGCTAAACGCGCGCGTATCCCGGTGGTGATTCTGGACCGCAATGTATCGGTTACCGACCAGTCACTTTACCTGACCCG
>JAJQJO010000349.1 GCA_021323495.1 Cellvibrio sp.
GGATCGCCAGCGCGACCACCGGAATAATTTTGCATGCCGATGTGGATCAGACCTCCCAGGAAAGTACCGGCGGTTAACACTACCTGATTAGCCATAAACTTCAGGCCCATCTGGGTTACAACGCCGCGCACCTGGTCATTCTCCACAATCAAGTCATCAGCGGCTTGTTGGAAAATCCACAGATTCTCCTGATTCTCCAAAGTATGGCGAATTGCGGCTTTGTAAAGAATGCGGTCGGCTTGGGCGCGGGTCGCACGCACAGCCGGACCCTTACGCGCGTTGAGAACACGAAATTGAATTCCGCCTTTATCAGTCGCCAGTGCCATAGCGCCGCCCATGGCATCAATTTCCTTTACCAGATGGCTTTTGCCAATCCCGCCAATGGCCGGGTTACAGGACATTTGGCCGAGAGTTTCGATGTTGTGGGAAAGCAACAGGGTCTTGCAGCCCATACGTGCGGCAGCCAGGCAAGCCTCGGTACCGGCATGGCCACCACCAATGACGATCACATCAAAACGATCCGGGAAAATCATCGCTTACTACCTTGCAGTCGGGCTGCGTACAAATACCTTGGAAAGGCAAGAAACAAAAGGGGCGACATTATAGGGCTTGTCAGCGATTTGCACAAAACTTGTACAGGGATTAATCAATGCTTTTTTTTAACGCATTTTAAAGGTGGTTTTCCAGTTTCGCCGAAGACTGGCTGTTACAAAGGATTCAAAGATCAGGTTCCCCACAGATTGATTTGATTAGCGGTGTATCCCAGGAAAAAATCCCAAGTTTCCTATTGGCAGTACTTATTCAAAAAAAAGCTCGCGTTACAACAAAGGAAAATAATGTATGAAATGAATATATGTATTGTTATTTAGGTATTTAAAGATGTAGTTATATATACAGCGCCCGATTTCTGTGGATAAGGTTAAAAAATAATTACTTTTCAATAAGTTGAGTCAAGGATAAGGCACCTTAAAAAGGTGGTGAAAGCTGAGCTTAAGCTGCGCGGAAGCTGGTTGTAAAAGCCATGGTTATACAGAAGTCACCAAAAATCAGACTTATCCCCAAAAGCCTGCCCAGCTTTTGTCACCGACGCCCACAGGGTTGTGCACACTACGTTATTCGATAATCAAAATTGCATTTAAAACAACTATTTAGACCGTAAAACTCGATTTAACTGTGGATAACCTGTGTAACTATGTGGAAAAACATGAAGATAAGCATGTATTAAGGTTTCTGTTACTGGAATGTTTTTTTAAATGATAAAAATAGGCTCAGGAAGCGCTGAGTGAATCCAATTCAGTTGGTGGAGCAATTTCCTCATCCAGCCATTGGTGGGGTGATGCTTGTGCCTCCAGCCAATTTAACAACAGCGACCAATCTTGCCGGTCGCGGGCATGGGTTTGCTGTGAATAGTCACCGATTCCCCGTCCTTCGCTGTAGGCGCGAACATAATATTGGGTATCTCTTAAGGTAGCCGGGTAGGGAATATTCAAACTGAGGAGAAATTTTTGCAGGCGTTCCCAAGCAGAGGTTTGTTGTTTTACCCGATTTGCAACCACAGCTATAGGACGACGGTGGTGGCGCATACTTCGAGTCAACAACAGCTCTCCGATAAACCTGGCGCTGGCGCGTATATCTATATCTGAGGGAAGAACCGGGACTATGATGAGGTCGTGATTCTGGATGATATCCTCAAGTGAATTATCAGAGAGACCTGGGGCGGCGTCGGTTATTAACCAGCGGGTTGACTTGGGAGCGCGCCATTGGAAGCTGCGGGTTATCCTGCTGTTGATCTCTATCTTTATTCCGAAAATCGCGGGTAAATCTGTTGCCCGTGATGTAAGCCAATGGCTTGCGGAACCCTGCGGATCTGCATCCACCAATACGGTAGTTTCCCCGCGCTTTGCCAACCAGGCGGCCAAATTGGTGCTCAAGGTCGTTTTACCTGAACCACCTTTACCATTAATGACCAGAATTCGACAGGCGGTTAGCAATTGGATTGCTACCAGGGGATCGGTGTTGCTTTTCGTAATCCGGGATGGGTTACTCATTTCGAGGGTGTCTATATCGTTTAATTAATAAACAGTATAGACATACCTGAGTTGAGAGTTTGGTAGAGGTTCACAATCGACTAACTTGTGTGGAACCAGACGACTGAAGTGGGACAGTTTATTTACCGATACAGAAACTGCTGAAGATACGCCCGAGCAAGTCATCCGGAGTAAATGCGCCGGTAATTTCGCTTAATGAGTTTTGCGCCTGGCGTAAATCTTCGGCTAGCAATTCCCCTGCAGCATAGCCTTGTAGTTGTGCTTTACCGGACGCGAGAAATAATTGGGCGCGCTCAAGCGCATCAAGATGGCGACGACGAGCGGTAAATCCTCCTTCACCTGCCTCACTAAAGCCCATAATGGTTTTGAGATGTTGTTTTAATTCATCGATACCAGCACCGGTTGCTGCACTAATTCCTAAGTAGGGGTTACCGGCCTCGGAGTGAAATAGTCCTGCAGTTTCATTTGTTAGATCTATCTTGTTGCGAACCAGCGTGATTTTATCCGGATCTTGTAGACTGTTGACAAACTCTGGCCATAACTCATGAGGGTTAGCTAGTTGGCTCTCCCGGCTATCAATTAGCAAGAGGACCCGATCGGCTTGTTGGATTTCTTGCCAGGCGCGTTGGATACCAATTTGTTCCACTTGATCCGGGCTTTCACGCAGGCCAGCAGTATCGATGATATGCAATGGCATGCCATCAATATGGATATGTTCACGCAGGACGTCGCGTGTAGTGCCTTCAATACTGGTAACAATGGCGGATTCGCGTCCACTGAGTGAATTGAGCAGGCTGGATTTTCCGGCATTAGGACGGCCGGCGATAACCACTCGCATACCCTCGCGTACCAGGACACCCTGGCGCGCTTCTTTAAATACCTGCTCCAGCCTGCCGATAATTCTGTCCAAATCCCGACTCACTTTTCCATCACTTAAAAAGTCTATTTCTTCTTCAGGAAAGTCAATCGAAGCTTCAACGTAAATGCGCAAATGAATCAGTGCTTCGACCAATTCGTCGATACGTTTGGAGAAAGCACCTTGTAATGAGTGTAAAGCGTTACGGGCCGCTTGTTCACTGGTGGCGTCAATCAGGTCGGCAATGGCTTCTGCTTGAGTGAGATCGAGCTTGTCATTCAAGAAAGCACGTTCGGAAAATTCACCCGGACGGGCGAGGCGAATACCAAGCTGGGTGATTTCTCGCAGGAGTAAATCGAGAATAACGGGACCACCGTGGCCTTGGAGCTCCAGGACATCTTCACCAGTAAAGGAATTCGGGCCGGGGAAAAATAGCGCTATGCCTTGATCGAGCACGTCACCCGTACTGCTGCAAAATTCACAGTAATGGGCGTGGCGTGATTGTAGTTTGGTTTTTATAAGTTTTTGCGCGACAAGACTGGCCTTGGGGCCAGAGACGCGAACTATGCCGACACCACCGCGGCCAGTGGCGGTAGCTATGGCGGCGATGGTGTCGGTAATGATCATAGATTTATTTGGCTGCAGGTTCGGCGTCGATTTGTTTGGTAATTATGTATTGCTGGATGATCGATAAAGTATTGTTGGTCACCCAGTAAAGTACCAGGCCGGCAGGGAACCAGAGGAACATAAAAGTAAATATTAACGGCAGCATTTGCATAATGCGCGCTTGCATAGGGTCGGTCGGTTGTGGATTCAGTTTTTGCATGAAATACATAGTTATGCCGTAGATAATCGGCAATACAAAGTAGGGATCTTTGACCGACAGGTCGAGAATCCAACCAAAGAAGGGGGAGTGGCGTAGTTCAACTGATTCCATCAATACATAATAAAGAGCAAGGAATACTGGCATCTGAATTAGCAATGGCAAACAACCTCCAAAAGGATTTACCTTTTCGGTTTTGTACATCTTCATCATTTCTTGCGAAAATTTCTGGCGGTCGTCACCGTAACGCTCTTTCATTTCTGCCATTTTAGGCGCTAATTTGCGCATCTTCGCCATAGATTTATAGCTGGTTGCTGACAATTTGAAGAACAATAATTTTACACAGAGGGTCAGGCCGATAATTGCCAAGCCCCAGTTACCCACCAGATT
>JAJQJO010000350.1 GCA_021323495.1 Cellvibrio sp.
TCGCCAGCAATATCAAAGCCAATATCGATGAGGCCTTTGCACGCCGCTTCCAATCCATTATTTATTTTCCGCTGCCAGATGAAACCGAACGTTTGCACCTGTGGAAAAATCTATTGCCCAATCCTGCGCTGCTGGCCGCCAATGTCGACCTGCGGAAGCTGGCGGAAAAATATGAACTCTCGGGTGGCTCAATGACCAACGTAGTGCGCTACGCGGCTATTCGTGCAACCCGCATGCAGCGCCAACAAATAGAACAAGCCGATTTATTACAAGGCATCAATAAAGAACTTCTCAAGGAGGGGCGTACGCTCTAACAATCATGAATGCTTTTTCATTTAAAGTGTACCTACTACTCTTGCTATTACTGCCATTACCACTTGTAGCGCAGACCCTACCCGAGGGCGCGCGTGCCAATTGGGACCGCTGTCTGGGTTATGAAATGGACTACAAAAAATATCCCAAACCGGTGATCGCCAAAGTACAGGCCGATATGTATCAGCTCTATCATTTGGAACCGGCGTGGAAAAATGATGCGGCACGCAACGGCAAACCCCTTAATGATGGCATCCTCGGTCCCATCACCTGGTTCTGGATGCAGCGCTTCTGTAAAAGTGTTGCATTGGATTCCGGTGGCAATGCAGTCGCTGCGTTCCCACAGCGCGCCACTGAAATCGCCACCTTTTCCAAAAACTTTAGCGATGATGCCAGAACATTGTTGAGTGATCCCTTTAAGGAATGGGTAGCGACCCATCGCAGCCCCTGTGATTTAAATGCCCGGGAAATTCTGGCGCAGGGCAGCGATAGTGAGCTGCAGGCGCTATTGCGTTGTTATCGGCCTGCATCGGTAGCAGAGCTCGCGCCTGCACCAAAACCCGTACCTGCGGTAAAAGCTAAGGAGCCGCCGCTGCCACCCTACACATTGTATGTGTTCCGCGCTAATGACTTTACCGCGCTGGAGAGTGAAGTTGTCGATGCGCCAGAAGTGGATACAAAGATTGATAATATGCTGGGCAAACACTACCCCGACAAAACCACGGCGCAAGCCGAGTTAACGACCTTGCTTGCAGACCTGCCTCCGAAAGAAAGTAAAAAAATTGTCGACAAATTAAGCGCAGCGCTGCGGAAAAAAAATCGCTACGAAATTAATGACGAGGTACTCAACACCCTTAGCCAGCAGGGTATTAGCGATGCATTATTTGGCGAATTAAAGAATCTCCTGGGTAAAAGCTTCGATGATAAAATGGTATTCAATGACACCCTAACAATCGCTATCAATAAATCGCTACCTGCCAAAACACCCATACCAACACCCGTGCCAGCCATAAGTGAAGAAGGTGATGCAACTACCGATGCAGCCTCCGCAAATGAACAAGCTGCGCGCACAACTGCTCTTGCAGCAAAACCCAATCCCGCCAAACTATTATTGCAAATCCGGATCGCAAGCCAACAAAGTTATTACGAATTGGATAAAGCTGCCGCTGTTGCTGCAATGGCCAGCAATAATGAACCCATTACCGGCATATTGATAAAAGTACTGAAACCCTTGCAAGATATTGAATACCCAACTGCAAAACTGATTGACTTGGCAATCATGAACAAAATTCTCAAAGCTTTAGATGTTTGCAAACAAGACAAGTCGAATACAGAGGATAAACAATCGGATAGTTTGGAGCCGGATGAAAAAATCCTATTGGCTAAAGCAATCAACGAAAAGTGGAAACCAAGGATCAATTCCGATTCCACTCCAATATTGTATTGCGGTGATAATCACGAAGAGGATTTAAAGGTTTATTACGAAAAATCATGGCGCAAGGTGCTGAGAAAATTATATATAAAAGACATGAAAAAGTATGAAGGTATAAATATTTCGTGGGATGGCAGTAGTGAAAAATGTGGTTGTGTACGCACAGAAATCCAAACTATTGCTTACGGAGTTTATCCCTATTGGAAAGTGAAGCTCGATGAAAATAAAAAATCAAAAAAACAGATATTTGATTTTAGTAGCTTCGCTCGTGTTGCCTATTTTGGTCTTACCGCCACTGATGATGGTACATTAGTGCAAATCAAAGCTGGCAACCGAACCCCGACAATACTGGATAGCAAAGAAGATGATGCCAGGCAATTTATCCGGGAAGCACGCCGCTATGGCAGTAAGGTAGATTGGATTATTGAAAAGGAATTCCCGGAAGAGCCGCAATATAGAGATGAAGATGCTGTACTCAACGCCTTTTTCTATAGGTTAAAGAGAGACGTACTGAAGCTACTGACCACACCGCTCGATGGTGCGGAATCACATCTGCTCCCGTTGTTGAGTTTCGGACTGGCGGCCCAGCCAAGCAATGGCGACGGCGTTACTTTCTATTTTAAGAATTATCCAAAAACAAAAATTGCAAAAGATGCATTTGGAGAATTTTTCAAAACATTAAAAAATGACTTAAAAGAATTTGATGAAAAGCGCGATTCCTTTCATGCTGTAAAAAATCATACCTACGTCAATGTCATGATTGATCAGTCTGAGTTTCTTGATTCTGCATCGGCATTTTCCCGTGCGAACCTAAGTATATTGACCATTAACAACTACCAGGAGAAAGAGAGCGCCACTAATCCAGAAGTTCAGGAACAGGTTAAATCCATGATTATATTGTTATTGGAGGACCCCTATTACAATGCGCTGGATACCATCTATGCAGTTACCGATGGTCCGATCCGCTCTATTATTGCACCGCTAATGTTTACTGATTATTCGGGACTTAACACCGCAGGTAAAATCAGCGATGGTACGAAGCTGGATGAGCGGGAAAAACGCCTTTCCTATATCAATGAAAGTTTTGGTGGTGGCGGCTTTTGGCCAATGATTGAGTATAAAGATAGTAGTGATGGGAAAAATTACGATGGATTTAACCGGTACATAGGGGAAAAATTTTCGCCTGGTTATGTCGAGGGATCGTTATGGAATGAACAACTCTGTCATTATCGCTGGCGGTTAATTGGTATAATGAATTTCTGGCTATTGTTGTCACTTACCTATGTGGCTTCTATTTTCTATCTCTATCCACATCGCTGTAAAGAGTTGCCGGCTTATATCGCTTGGTTACAGCATCCATTAACAGTAGTGGTTGTGCTCTTGCCCCTGATAGTTTTATGGGTATATTTATTTGTAGTGTTTCCCCCGCTTCGCTCGCTCAACCTTACCAACCTGGTGGGTTTGATTGTGTTGATATTGGTGATCGTGGCGGGAGTTGATGCAATTAAAAATCTCAAAAAAATTAAACCCAATCGCAGTCTCTTGCAGCCGCAGAAAAAGATGTCGGTGCCCAGGCGCATGCCTGAAACAAACAAGACTAGCAAAAATGATGAGCCGGACGATGTAGATGGCGGTGATGATTTCAGGTAGCTATGCTCAAACGATGATATTGAATGTAACGCAACTGCATAAACAACCAAGGATTAACACGGGAGTGTAAATCATGTCCTATACCAGCAAACAGGCAATGCAAGAATCACAAGCGGTGGAAAACAGTGCGAACAGAGTTGCAGCGCCCCAATTTATTGACCAGCGCGCATCCACCAATGTGCAATTAAAACAACAGCAATTAATGCACGCGGCTCAATCACCGGTGCAGCGTATGGGTACCGAAGAAGAACCTTTGCAAGGAAAATTTGTTGCCCAACGAGCAGAGGAAGAAGAGTTGTTGCAGGGTAAATTTGCGGCGGCGCAGCTGGCAGAGGACGAAGAGCTACTTCAGGGAAAATTCGGGCCCGCACAACTTGCTGGCCTGGAAGGAGCGCCCATTCAGGGAAAGTTTGAACCTCTTCAACGCGCCGGTATTGAGGAGGAGCCGCTACAAGGAAAATTTGATTCAACCGCACCTGCACAACGTGAACAAGCCCCGAATAACACCGGCATGCCTGACAATTTAAAATCCGGTATCGAAAATTTATCCGGTTATTCTATGGATGATGTAAAAGTCCATTACAACTCGGATAAACCTGCGCAACTCAATGCCCATGCTTATGCGCAAGGAACCGATATCCACGTCGCCGCCGGGCAAGAGCAACATTTACCCCATGAAGCATGGCATGTTGTCCAGCAAAAACAGGGCCGTGAATGATGATGCGGGTCTGGAGCATGAAGCTGATGTAATGGGAGATAGAGCGCTGGCGTCATCCCAGTTGATTTCCAATAGGAAATAAAATGTCGTATATAAGGCAATCTCCTAAAAAGCACCAACCAGATTCAAATACCAGTGGAAACTCCACATTATCTTTATTTGCAGATCAACGTCAGTCAACCGTTGCGCAATTGAAGCAGCAACAATTGATGAGAGCCAGTAGTTCAACCAGTAACACTGCGCTCCAGCGGTTCGCTTATGTGGGTGCTAAACAAATCATAGAATCATATGAGGGAATGGAGCGCTACCCTGATGTAATGAGCACCACAGAACAAGTTGATAGTCCCGATGAGACCCAGGCAAAAGTCATGAGTGATAATTACCACCGGGAATACAAGAACAAGCAGGAATTTATTGATCACACCACAGGAAAGCGGGTTGATGTGGGGCTGGCAAGGAAGCTGGGTAAATGGTATCGATTGCCATTTTTTTCGCAGAATAGATTTTTTGTATTAGGTGAAAATCACGG
>JAJQJO010000033.1 GCA_021323495.1 Cellvibrio sp.
ACGGGTAGCCAGCATACCCGGTGGCATTGTTACCCTGGATTTAAATGCGGGCGCAATTCCATTAGATGATTTTTCAATTCCTGTAACAGATGGCTGGCAACAATGGACAACCATTTCAAAGACCCTCAGGTTGAATGCAGGCATATTTAATTTGCGTGCACTTGCCAAAACTGACGGCTGGAATTTGAACTGGATCGAAATTGTTGCGAACTCATCATCCAGTGAAAGTAATGGCGACAGTAGCAGCAGTGCTGCAGAAGCTAGCAGTAGCGAGAGTAGTAGTGAAGCAAGTAGCAGTAGTGAAGCCAGTAGTAGCGCGGAAAACAGCAGCGAGAGCAGTAGCCTGGGCGAAACCATTTCGGACCGATCGCTGTTTGTACATGACGAAACCACATTCCAGGAGGCAGACTTTACGCTCCGCAGCACCCTGTCCCAATTAGTGGCACAACTCAATAATGTTAATCCCACCCAGCCTACCACTGCCGAACAATTGTTTGCCCGCTTATGGGATACCCAAAATCCGGCACCGGGGATTATCACTGGCGGGCAAAAATGTACCGGACAATTGAACGGATTTGCGATTGTTTGCCGACCCGTTGAGGGCGCACAGGCGCTCGATCCGGCCGCTTTTATTAATAATTATCGACCTATCGGTTTAATTAACCGTTTTGATTTACGCGATAAAGTGAGTTTCTCTGACTGCGGCGAATATCGGATTATTTATGCCTTGACCGGGACAGGGCAGCGCAACTTTATTATTTTTGAAGCGCAATTGCCCAATCCTATGCCCGGCCAGGCCGATGGATGTTTACCTGTCGCACAATTCTGGCAAGGATTGAGTAATGAACCTGATCCACAACTAAGAGCATCACAATTGCGCGATTTTTATTATCAGGGATTACCAGCAGAAAATATCATTCCGGTCATAAATTTCAGAAATTATGCCGAAGGGACCGGGCAAATCCGCACCAATCAATTTATGGAAAGTGTTTGGTTGTTAAAAGAATTTAAAGTGACGATCAATCAGGAAGACTTGAGCACTATTGATGCGGTAAGCGTTAAAAGCAATCCCGTTGATGCCCTGTTCGATGCACAAAGCACAGATTTCCGTGCGGCAAATTTCCAGGCAGAGTTTGTCGATAATATGAATAGCCTCCTGGCTGATTTTAATACGTTCAGCTTAACGGTCGCGGATGATGCCCATAACAATGGACAGAGCCATGCCAGCGGTTTTTTATTTACCGAGAATATGTTTTCCATTCCTTTTTTTGGCAGTAGTAGTGATAGTTTCCGACAGGAGGTGAATAATAAATTAGCCGCATCTGGCAGCAGCCTGACAGCGAGCCAGGTAATTGCCCGCGCAACCGCGATGACCTGCGCTGGTTGCCATAACCCTGGCAGTTTTGGTTTAACCAATCCGGGATCGGTAGGGCCTGGCCAACGCTGGCCGGATACTTTGGGCTTCACCCATATTAGCGAGTTCGCGTTTAATGGTGTGTTTGCGTTATCGCCCGCACTAACCGATGTTTTTTTGCCCGTACGTAAAGATGATTTGCGTCAGTATTTGTTAAATACTCCGGCCACCATCCAGCCTCCTACCGTGCAATCCGCCATACGTCCTGCAGCAACCAGGATGTTAAGGGCAACACCTAAAGAAGCACCGGTAAAATCAGGCAAACGTTCGGGTTAGAATCGCGATATGAAGCATTAGCGAAAAATGTCTCATAGGAAAAGCGTGGGTAGCCAATAGCTACCCACGCGGTTATAAAATGTTTATCCCAGGCTACATCCTTAAACAGCAACAGAAAAATCTGGTTTCCATTTATGGTTAACCACACACCACGCCAAAAAATTATTTATTTCCCAGAAAATCAACCAGCGCCTGATCGGTATTGCCCAATATCCGCTGGGGAAACCATTGCAGGCTTCGCTCACTATCGACCGGTGGTAATTTGTGCGTGGGGGTAATGAAATCAATTTGATTATTGTTTTCTTTATCGACGGTAGCGACATCAAATGTAAAGGTGTAATAGGGATCAACGCCCATACGTAAATCCGCAATCCTGAGCACACCGTTTTCTTCCATCATCTTGAAATAACCGTGACTAAACCAGGCAATACGCTCCACCTCCCAATTGCCACGGACACGCTGGTAAAGATCCTGGCCGCGCGGATACTCCACAAAGCGAATGTCGGTATCATCATCAAGCAATGAATACAAACCTTCTGCATAACCGGTTGGAGTAATCACCACAATGCGCCACAACAAGCTATTCAAGGGCGATGTGGTCACCAACCGCTGCTGCACCGTTAAACCCTGCGCAGCAATGGATTTATCGGCAAGGGTGCCGACATAAAACTGCACCGCCAACCCCCACAATAAATACGCACTGCTTAGCACAAGGCCGATGGTGTTCCAGCGCAAGCCAGTTAATTGTTTGCGCGCAAGCGCTATGCCAGTGCCAATTAACAGCGGTATGGTATAGAGCGGGTCGACAATAAAAACACTGCCAACACCGAAGGGATAATCGCTGAACGGCAGCGCAAGCTGGGTGCCATAGATGGTCATGGTATCGAGCAGCGGATGGGTAATTAATACCAGCCAGACCGCCAGTAGCCAATGTTTATACAAATGCATTTCACGCGTGAGCCTGGCGACGATCCATGCAAGTACCGGTGCAGCGAGCGTGAGATAAAACAGCGCATGGCTTTCGGTGCGATGCATGGTCATATCGCGGATAGGGTCACCGCGGCTGATCACTACATCCATATCGGGCAAGGTGCCGTAGGCCGCACCCATTAATGCCGCTTTCCAGAGCGCCGTTTTGCGTCCCATCACCGCTACACCAACGGCTGCACCCAATGCAATTTGTGAAACAGAATCCATCTTTATCCCCTGTGTTATGAATGTATCGGCACGGGCAATTCAATGCTGGCGCAGCAGCCTCCGCACTCCCGGTTAGCGAGGTTAAGGCGGCCGTTGTGCGCTTCCACGATTTGCCGGCACAGCACCAGGCCTATGCCTGAGCCCTGCTTTTTAGTGCTATAAAAAGGTACAAATAAATTGTCCGGATTACTGATCCCGCATCCCTGATCACAAATATCCACCCTGAAACAAGCGCGGGTTGAATACCAGTTGATTGTAATATCACTGTCGCAATTCGCTTGCACTGTAGCTTCAATGGCATTCTTCAACAGGTTGATCAGTACTTGTTCAAATTGCACCGGATCCAGCGGCAATAATAAATCGGTTTTTGTTTCAATCTTTATCTTTGCGCCGCTAAATAACGCGACACTTTTTTCCACCAGTTGTTGGATGGACACCTGTTGTGGTTGTGGCTCGGGAAGTTTGGCCAGCTGTTTGTAACTGTCCACAAATTGGCTCAACCCTTTGGCCCGCTCGCTGATAATACTTAAACCTTCGCGCAAATTTTCAGCGGTGTCCACCGGGTTTGCATCGCGCTCGATAATACGTTTCAGGGTCTGGCTAATCGATGCAATAGGTGAAAGTGAGTTGTTAATTTCATGGCTGATGACCCGCACCAGGTTTTGCCAGGCTTTACGTTCTTCGCTGCGCAGCAATGTCCTGATATCCGTGATAAATAATAATTTGTGTTGCTCACCAGACGCACGGAATTCTTCCACATGCACATTAAAACGGCCTTGCTGGTTGCCGAGCGATAACTCCACAACCTGGTGGCGGCCGCTGGTAAATTCCTGCACAAAGGCAAGCTGTTGCAGCAGCTCATAATGGGTGGCAGTATTGTCGAGTTGCAACAAATGTTCAGCGGCGGGATTCACAAAACTGATTTGGTTATCGTGCCGGAGTGCGATAATGGCGACATCAATATGGTCAATGATGGTACGCAGTAATAATTGGCTTTCAACTGATTCCCACCGCTGATGGCTTAAACGTGTGGCCAGGCCATTAATCGCGACGATCAATTCATCCAGCGCACCATGGCTTTGGCCGGTGCGGGCGCGCAAGGTGTAATCACCCTGGATCAGCGCCTCCAATAAATTGCTAATGCTGCGAAATTGGTAGGTCAATTTCTGGTAAATAGCATAACTGCTGTAGAGGATAACCAAACCACCAACCAAACCGGTCAACAGTACCAGCGCGGTGGAGATGCCAGCATAAACCATTACCCATAGCAGCAGCAGCAGCAATGGCAGCGAGGCCAGCAGCACAAGGCGGATTAAATGAACCTCAAACGGGCGTCTTTTCTGCATAATTTTCAGGTAGTGTTCGCCAGGGCCGCTCAGGTTTTTAATTTTTCCAAACGGCGATAAAACGCACTGCGGCTAAATCCGAGTGAATCGGCCGCTTTAATTGCATCACCATTAAAATAAGCCAACCGCTGCGCCACCACATCCATTTCAATATCATCCATCGTCCTTAAATCATCGGTGATACCGGCTAATATCGGTTGGCTTTGGCTAGCGCCATTTAACCCCAGGTCATGCACGTTAACACTATCGCCTTTACACAAAATCTGCGCGCGCTCCATCACATGGCCCAATTCCCGGACATTGCCCGGCCAGGCATAAGCCTTGAGCGCCGCTTCAGCGTCCGGTGCGATGGCCAATACCGGACGCGAATATTTCTGTGCTGCTTTTTCCAAAAAAGCGTTTGCCAGCGGGATAATGTCGTCCACCCGCTGGCGCAGTGCCGGTATTTCTATTTCTACTGTGTTAATCCGATAGAGTAAATCTTTGCGAAACCGCCCTTCATTAACTGCAAGGTGCAAATCGCTATTGGTTGCGGTGATCAAGCGGAAGTTGGTGTGCTGGGTTTTACTGGAGCCCACCTTTTCAAATTGTTTTTCTTCCAGCACACGCAACAATTTTCCTTGTTGTGAATAAGGAGTGTTGGCAATTTCGTCAAGGAACAGGGTTCCTTCATCGGCCAATTCAAAGCGGCCGATGCGGGTGGTTTTGGCATCGGTAAATGAGCCTTTTACATGGCCAAACATTTCACTTTCAAATAAAGTTTCGGTAACTGCACCCATATTTACCGAAATCAGCGCCGCATCACTGCGCCCTGAAAGGCAATGCAAATAGCGCGCAAATAAACTTTTCCCGGTGCCGTTTTCGCCGGTGAACATCACACTGGCATCACTCCCGGCAACATGCTGGATAGTCGTGAGGATATTGATAATAAGCGCAGACCTGGCCACTATCTCACCCTGTAAATTAGCCTCCTCGCGCAACAGCTGGTTCTGTTGCAGTAATTTTTGCGCCTGTTTTTCCGCATCGGCCAATTTTGTCTGGTTATTGATAATGGCCAGCAACCGGTCATTTTCCCATGGCTTCTGGATAAAATCATTTGCCCCTTTTTTTATCGTGCTAACCGCTACTTCGATAGTGCCCCAACCGGTCATTACCACAATCGGGACCAGTTCATCCAAAGTACGAATGGCACTAATCAGTTTTAACCCCTCGTCGCCGGAGGTGGTATCCGATGAATAATTCAAATCCATCAGGATACAACTGATGTCCTCCCGGCCAAGTACTTCCAGCGCTTGCGCAGGTGAGGAAACTGCGACTGGAAAAAATCCTTCGGTGCGCAACAACATGGTCAATGCGGACAAGATGCCGTCATCATCATCGACTACCAGAATTGTTTTTTTCATTTTAATCCCGACAATAGGTCCAACTCGAAGCAGTCCATCGCGACCACCCACAATAAACAGAGGTAACAGAATAGCAGCTAACCATGTATGAATTTATCGAATGTATGTTGTTTAATTATTCATAACGCAATGCATCACCCGGTTCCAGCTGCAGAGCACGCCGGGTTGGCAGATAGGTAGCCAAAATAACCACGGCAGCGATAATGCTGGCCATAAACGTAACGATGATAATCAAGTCCGCCGCCGCAATGCCGATGACGTGCGCCATGGCAAAGGCCATAGCGCAGCCTGCTGCCACACCGGGGATTCCACCCCATAGTAATTGTTTGATGCCGGTCAATAAAAACTGCCGGGTAATTTGTTCGTCCTGCGCACCCAATGCACGCTTCACCCCGATTTCCTGCGTGCGCTGGCTAATCGTATTGGACATAACGCCGTAAATACCTGTGCCTGCGAGCACCACCGCTGCTAATCCAAAAATCATAAAAATAGTGCTGATAAAACGTATGGGTGCAGCATTGCGTTTCATTTTGTCGGCATAGTCTTCGATCTGGAAGAGTGGCAATTCGGGATCAATGGCGGCAATACTGCTACGCAAGGTACGAACGACAGTAGCGCGTTCACTTTTCATTTCCACTGCGATAGTGAAATCATTTCTTGGCGATTGGCTAAATGGCCGGAATACGGAAGGTAATTTTCCCGCTGCACTGTTAGCGTCACCGTAGAGCGTGTGTTTGATCACACCGACGATAGTGAGCCATTGATATTCGTGCCCCTCGGCATCCACCACCCGCAAACGTTTACCCAGTGCAGGCTCATCCGGAAAATGCGCTGCAGCAAAACTATCGGTGACGATGACGGTTGTTTTTCCTATGCCGTCATCGCTACTGTCAAAAAAGCGCCCCGCTTTTAATTCCACACCGAGTTTGGCCAGCGAGTCGGGTGTGAGCATAATATAGTTGGCAGTGGGATACGCGTTGCCCTGCGTTTGTGCATATTCTTTTCCATCAAGCGCAATCCGTGGAGTCCAACTCCAATCGCCAGGCAGCGCGGAGGCAATTATAACCTTGCCGATGCCGGAGCTATTTTCCAATTGTGCTGCCAGGGTAGTGACAAACTGGATTTTTTGTTCGGGCGACTGATAGTGGTTATCCCTCAGCAATACGCGCGCGGTCAATATATTGTTATTATCCACACCAAAATCAGCGAAGCTGACCCTAAACGCACCTACCACCATAGTGGCCGCCGCAATCAACACGGTCATCGATAAAAAAATCTCACTGATTACCAGCACGCGATTAAGGCGCCCGGATTTTTTCCCCAGCGCACCGCGCGTGCCGTCGCGTAGCACGGCGTTAAAGTCAGCCCCGGAACTTTTCCAGGCAGGCAATAAACCAGTGGCAAGAATAGTCCCGATAACAAATCCAGAAAATATTTTTAACGTGTAAGCGTCGATACCAAAGTCCCACCAAAAGGCCGGTTTATCGACAAAAAAAGTAGCCACAGTGACTGCCACCACTTCCAGGCCCCAGGCGAGCACCAGCAAACCGATCAAACCACCCAGGCTACAAATAATCGCGCTCTCCCACAGCATTTGGCTAATGAGGCGCGCACGCGGTGCGCCCAGTGCAACACGGATCGCCGTTTCCTTGCTGCGTTCGATTGCGCGTGAATACAACAGGTTGCCTACATTGATTGAAGCCAATAATAAAATTAACAAAGCGGCAATTTGCATGGAGTACACCACTTCAATACCATCCCGCTCGGTGCCGCGCTGAAACGCATTGACGTAGCTGCCTTTACCTTTATTGGTTTCAGGGTAGCGCGCCGCAATGCGCTGCATAATTACATCCAGTTGGCGATTGATCTTGTCCTGCGAATATTTTTTTTGCAGCAGTGCAACGCCAACCAGTTTGTCACCTTTGCCGCGTTCAATCGCGATCGGATCCTGACGCAGCGGTAGCCACAAATCTGTGTTGTCGGGAAACCAATAACCGTCTGGCATTACCCCGATAATCTTATGGGTCTTACCGTCGACACGCAGGGTTTGGCCGATAACTTTTTCATCGCCACCGAATTGCGCCTGCCAGACTTCATAGCCAATCACCACCACATCTTCGTTGCCTGCCAGATTATCTTGCGCGTTGAATTCGCGCCCGAGTAGCGGTGCTGTACGCGACAATTGAAAAATACTGGCTTCGGTTTTAGCCGCGCGGTAACGCCTCGCACCAGCGCGGCCAGAGGCATTTACATTTAATTCCTTGTAGGCACCCAATAGCTCTACACCCTGGAGATTGGTTTTGATATCGGCGTAATCGTGCAGGTCGACGCCTTCCGGTATCTCTGCACCGTCCTGGGTGATGTGAAAACGCACCAGCCGGTCGCTGTCATTAAAGGGCAGGTTTTTAAAAATCATGGTGTTAAACATGGAAAATAAAAACACACTCAAGCCGACCCCCACCGCCATCACCAGGGTGGTCAGCAATGTGAAGCCAGGTTTTTTGGCCAATAACCGCAGCGCGTATTGGATATCGTTCATTATCATCATAGGGCAGCCTGCTCACGCGCCAGGGTTTTATCGGAGACCACACGGCCATCAAGCACTTCAATTTTGCGCTTGCTGCGCAGCGCGGAGCGAGGGTCGTGGGTGACCATACAAATAGTCGTGCCCTCTGCATGTAATTTATCCAGCAAGTCCATTACCGCTTCGGCATTTTTGGTATCCAGGTTACCGGTAGGTTCATCGGCCAATAAAATTGCAGGCTTACCGGCAATAGCGCGCGCTACCGCGACTCGCTGCTGCTGGCCACCGGATAATTGCGCGGGATAATGTTTGCTGCGGTGCACCATATCGACTTTGGCAAGCGCGTCTTTCACCAATTGTTTGCGCTGGTTTTTATTGAGGTCTTTGCGATAGGTCAGGGGCAGCTCAACATTTTCTTCAACGTCCAGATCGCTAATCAAATTGAACGATTGAAAAATAAATCCAATTTCCTGGTTGCGGATACGGGCCCGTTCGCGTTTGGCAATATTGGATACATCCTGGTTGCCGAGCATGTATTTACCGGCGCTGGCGGTATCCAATAATCCCAGCAGCGAGAGCAGTGTTGATTTGCCACAACCTGAAGGTCCGGCGATGGATACATATTCACCCTTATTGATAGTGAGCGAAATTTCGCTCAACGCATGGGTTTCCACTTCTTCGGTAAAAAATATTTTTTGCAGGTTTTCCAATTTGATCAGTGCGTTATTCATAGCTTATACCCGCTGGTGAAGGGGAAGGGATGATGGCTGTTCATTGTTACTACTGTTTCGCTTAAGCCATTTGCGGCGCAATTTGCGTGCAATGGGTTTTTCAATCAAATAAGTACTGATAATGCCCAGCAGGATGGTGCATACCACAGCCCACATAAATTGGTGCTGCCCCTGCTCCGGATTAAACATGATGAACGCACCGCACATCATCATGACAAAATTTTGCCAGATAAAAATTGAAAAGCCGGTTTCACCAAGGAAGCCGCTTCCCGGCAGGGAGAACAAGCGCGCGGCCACGCCTTTGCCCCGCGCAAGATCCACAATAATGATCATATACAGCGGCATCATCAGCCCATGGCGTAAAAAGAATTTAACCGGTTCTGCAACCTGTTGGCTGCAAGCGATTAACACCACCGCCAATAGCGCCAGATCCCCCCAGGCAAACCAGCTTCTATTGGCTGGCTGGTTTAACGGTTGCGCGCGTGACAACCTGAATACCCTGGTCAATAAAATACCGGCGATAAAATGGGCTAACCAAAAGAGCGGCGTGGAACCGATAAAAATTTTCCAGAATTGCGGCGCTTCGGTACCGGTGGGAAAATAGAACGCGTAAATAACTGTTGGCAATAGCGAAATAATTGGCAGCACACATAAAAGCAGGATCATTGCGCGCCGCGATAATTTCGCCAGCCCGGGCAATAAAAATGGCATGACTGCATAGAGAAATACCAACGCGGAAATAGTCCAGGTTGGCCAGGACCAAACAGGGACAAGATCCGGATACCAGGCCTGCATCAATGTAATTGTCGCAACACCGCTGGCAAATAATAATCCCGGGCTGGTACCGAGCGATAATTGATAACCTACCGTCAGCGCAAAGGTGATCAATATCAGGATCAGGTGAATGGGATAGATGCGGATAGCGCGCGCCAGCCAGAAGGTTTTTTTAGGCACGCTGAGCTGGCCGTCCTTTCCCCAATAAAGATACGCCAAAATAAAACCCGATAATAAAAAGAAAAAACTGGTAGACATCCAGCCATTGGCAATGGCAGTGAATAGCGGTGCGGGTAGCTCTTGCATATCGCGCAGCAGATTTTCCATACCCGGCTGTTTTTCCATATCGAACAGCACCCAGAGATGGAAACAAAAAATATGCAGGATCGCTACAAACCGTATACCGGTCAAAGCGGGCAAATAACCCTGTGGCTGATGGTCCGGATTATTCTTGTTCATAAGTATTTAACATCCTTTAAATAGGGAATGAATTTCAGCAAAACCCAATCAATTAACGCGCAATTTTGCGTAACTGCCAAACCGGGTGGAATCAGAAATAATAATGTTATCGCCCGGGGCCAGGCCGTTGATAATTTCAATATGATTGACTGAACCCTGCCCCAGGCGCACCGTCACCCGCTCAAAAAATTTCCCGTCTGCACTTAACCGGAACAACAAAGTGTCGCTTTGGCTTTGCACAAAGAGCGGGCGATTGACGTAGAGGGTATCGGCAATTTCAGTAATTTTTATTTCGCCATCCACACTCAGGTCAGGGCGCGCATCGTCGGGCAATTTATCGCTGAAGGCCACATCCACTTGTACCCTGCCGTTGATCACTGCCGGGTCCACGCGCGCCACCCGGCCTTCGATTTTATTATTGCGTGTATCAATAATTACCCGCTGCCCCAATGCCACTGCGCGAATTTGCAATTCCGGCACGTGCAGCTCGGCAATAAGGGAATCCTGTTGCGCCAGCTTGGCAATATTATCGCCCATCATTACCCGCTGGCCGGACGCCAGGGGTAGCTCCAGCACAATGCTATCCATGGTGGCTTTAACCTGCAGGTCATCTACTTGTTGCTGGATAATTTCCACCCGTTTCCGGGTCTGGTTCAAGCGTGCATCTTGTGCATTGTTTTGCGCAACCAGGGCTTCCTGCATTTTTTTTAGCTGGTCCCGATGGGATTGCAGGCGCTGTTTAAATTGATTGACTGCCAGACGGGTGCGGTTGTAATCCAGTTGGGATACGGCACCTTTTTTTATTAATTCTGCGCGCGCATTAAATTCCAGCAGGCTATTTTCATAATCGAGTTGCGCATTTAATAACGTGGATTTTTGTTGTTGCAGGGTAGATTCCCGGGTCACGCTGGCAGCGGCAAGCTCGGCTTCCAGCGCCGCCAATTCCCATTGCGCCTCGGCCAATTGTTGCAACAAGCGCGGGTTGCCCAGCTCAACAATAAGGTCACCTTTTTTTACCGGATGGCCGGGTTTGACGGCGCGTTTTACCAGGGTTCCTTCCACACTGGCGGAAAGCCATTCGATGTTGTCCGGCACCAATACACCCGAGCCCTGTACGGACACCGTAAATTTTCCGCGCTTTACTTCATCGAGCACCAGGGTATCGGCATCGATACCCAAATCCGCCTGGCCGAGATACCAGAGATAATAACTTGCAAAAATACTGACCAAGCCCACCGATACCAATAGCAGGTACTGTTTAAGCCGGTGTGGTTTTTTTTGCGCAATACGGATGTCCATCGATATTCCATTGTTCCAGTAGCGATGGATCTACCAGAGCAGCATTTGTGCCATATTTTAATTTGTTGATTTTTATGGAAAAATTATTTTTATTATGATTGTTGTCCCATTAAAGGGAATGAGGAGCGGGAACGGAATCCCACTAGTGGGATTCTGTCAAAAAGAATTAATTACTTGCTGCACCAATAGTTTGCGTATGACGGGGGAATGATGAAAAAATCAGACATTGGTCAAATGCAGTCAAGACAATTAGTGAAAAGGATCTATGAGTTTTGTTTTATTTTTCGCCAACTTTCCCACTGACAATTACTGAATTATCACATTCATAATTGCGGGCCTGCCGCTTTGGCAACCATTATTTTCGATGCGCAGAATGACTGATTTTTTTGCCATTACCGCACTTAATAGCGCACTGTAAATTCGGTCCTGTACTTTTTCTGACATGGCAGTAGTCACCATATAGCTATCCGTATTAGGGCAATTACTGGGATTGTAATAGGTATCACCCGTTAGAATGACCCTGATTTCCGGCGCATTGTAAGTATTAGACCAAAGCTGAAAATTGCTTATAGTTACGAAGCCATCATTTCCATTGTGCGCGACAGAAAAAGCAGGCAATAAACTTAACACTAACGCACTCACTATTTTTTTCATATAACTCCACCTTTATTAATTTAAACAACGAAATATATTACTGACTATCCAATATCATATTCCGCCGTGCGAATCACGGCGAGAAATTCATCCCCAAAGCGTTTTAGTTTGCTATCGCCCACCCCGGTAATATTGCGCAGTTGCTCCGCCGTGAGCGGGCGGAATTCCAGCATTTCGCGCAGGGTCGCATCGTGGAAAATAACATAGGGTGGCACACCCTGTTCTTCCGCGAGGCGTTTGCGGCACGAGCGTAGTGCGTTCCACAAACCCTGGTCCCCGACGTCGATGTTTTGGCCGAGGTTGGCGCGACGTGGGCTAGTTGCAGCGATTTTAATATCGCGCCGCAAATTGATTTTTTCTTCACCGCGCAAATAGCGGCGGCAGGATTCGTTTAATAACAGGCCGCCAAATCCATCGACATTTACGTCCAGCAAACCGCGCGCAACCAACTGGCGGAAAATCGATTTCCATTCATCCGCACTTAACTGTTTACCAATACCGTAAGTGGTTAATTTGTGATGGTCAAAAGAAAGGATTTTTTCATTATTGCTGCCGCGTAATACATCGATGACGTGACCCGCACCAAAACGCTGGCCGGTGCGGTATACGCAGGAGAGCGCCATTTGCACTGCCTCGGTGGCGTCCCAGGTTTGCGGCGGTGACATGCAGCAGTCACAATTACCGCAGGCTTGTGCAAGGGTATCACCAAAATAGCGCAATAAACTCTGGCGGCGACAGGAGGTAATTTCACACAGGCCCAACATCGCATTTAACCGCTGTTGTTCATTGCGTTTGAATTCTTCACTGCCTTCGCTTTGCGCCATCATCTGCCGCAATTTAACCACGTCTTCCAAACCATAAAGCAACAAGGTCGTTGCCGGTTCACCATCGCGCCCCGCGCGGCCGGTTTCCTGATAATAGGCTTCAATACTTTTGGGCAGGTCCAGATGCGCAACAAAGCGCACGTCGGGTTTATCAATGCCCATGCCAAACGCGATAGTCGCCACCATAATGATGTTGTCTTCGCGCAAAAACCGCTCCTGGTTTTTTTGGCGCACATTCGCCGGCAGACCAGCGTGATAAGGAAGCGCAGTCAATTTTTCGCTGCTGAGCCACTCGGCAATCTGCTCGACTTTATTGCGCGACAGGCAATACACAATGCCCGAATTGCCCACCTGCTCCTCGCGCAAAAACCGCATCAACTGGATTTTGGGATTATTTTTTTGCGCGATGCGGTATTGGATATTGGGGCGGTCAAAACCGTTGATAAATTGCTGTGCATGTTCCAATTGCAGACGCGCGATAATTTCATCGCGCGTGCGCACATCGGCGGTCGCCGTCAATGCAATGCGCGGCACCTGCGGAAATTCGCGGTGCAGTAATTCCAGTTTTAAATAATCGGAACGGAAATCGTGGCCCCATTGCGATACACAATGGGCTTCGTCGATGGCAAACAGGGAAATTTTTATCTGGTGGAATAATTCCAGCGTGCGCGGCTGGATCAACCGTTCAGGCGCAACATAGAGCATGTCCAATTCGCCGCGCTGCAAAGCCAGTTCGGTCTGCCACATTTCCTGTGCTGTCAGCGACGAATTTAAAAACCCGGCACGCACCCCCAGTTCGCGCAGCGCGCTGACCTGGTCCTGCATCAAGGCAATCAAGGGTGAGACCACAATGCCCACACCTTCACGCACCAGCGCAGGAATCTGGTAACACAGGGATTTACCACCGCCGGTCGGCATCAACACCAGCACATCATCACCGGCAACCAATGCATCAATTACCGCCGCTTGCGGACCACGGAATTCGTGATAGCCGAATACAGTGTTTAGAATGGAGAGGGGAGTTTTCATAAACTATACAATCCTTTGCTGCAATAATTTTCCTATTTCTTCACCGATGGGCTGGAACCCGGTGTGAGTGGCGATTAGCTGTTCCAATAATGGATAGCTCGCACTACAGGCCGCATCAACATCAGTTACGATCCGTTCAATAATTTTATTGTCCAGGCGGCAGTGAATTTTAGCGAATCTCTCCAATACCTTCCATTTCGGCCAACGCTTGCTACCCGTCAGGGTGAGCGCCATTGAGTCGCGTGGAATATAGGGGGTCGTGCTAACCAGATCAAATACCGGTGCAAGTGTACGAGTGGCTGAAGGACCCTGTCCAGTGCGATATCCAGACAAGCCGGAATAAAGAATCCCCAGGTTCTTTAGATGCGCATCGCCATTCCTGATTTTTATATTGAGCAAGGTTAATTTAAATAAATCCTCAAGGGCTTGCTGTACATTTTCAGGCGATACAAATTGAATTACGGTGCCGACACATGCCTCTATACTCGACTCATATTTTTGCTGGGTTGTTTTTCCCTGTAACACACAAAAATCTTCAAATCCCAGCGGTTGGTCTTTTTTATCAATATCAAACCGTTCGCAGATCAACAGTTTGCCGTTATCACTGAGAAAAAAATCGGGGGTTTTCAGGCCGGCATTGCGCGCCAGGGTCATGCATAAAAATTCGTTACATGCCAGCTCCGGAAATTCTGCGCCCCAACTTTTTACAATGTATTTTTTTAACGGCAAGGTCGCTTTATCGGTAAGCAGATGCGCCGGGTCTTTGCGTACATCCATTAATACTTTTGGCTGCACTCCCGCAACACCGGAATGGATGGCGTAGCGTTCAAATAACTGATGGAATAATTCTGCATCATCGCTACCCAATAATTCATTGAGTGAAAGGGTTGATTGATTATCGGCGGGTAGCGGCTTGTCGGTACTGCTATAACGCAAGCGTCCGATCTGGTGGGAGCCGAGCAGGGTAAGATAACTGAGATCATCGCTGCCGAAATTTTTTGCGGCAAAACGTTCAATCGCCTGGCGCAAATAACCTTCGGGTAAATTCATTTGAAATAACGGATGCAGGCCCTGCTCGTAGTTATAGCTTTCCAGCCGCAACGGCATGGTGAGCGAGAGTGCTTCGGTGGCGTCGAGACCATAGGTAAAACTGTGGCGCTGTTGCACCCGAGCCAAACGCCC
>JAJQJO010000351.1 GCA_021323495.1 Cellvibrio sp.
CATATGCGCACATAAGTTTCCTGCACTATATCTTCCACCTCTTTGGGCGGTACCAGGCGCGATACTGCGCGTGCAAGCGTGCCGCGCAAGCCAACAAACACACTGGTGATCTTATCGTTATGCGGCTTATTGGTAGTTGGATCGTTATGCGCTTTATTGTTATCGGTCATGGGCTTCAGCCACCAAAATAATTTCCTCACAGTGCATAACGATGCAGGATGAATATTCCGCCATAGTAACGCAAATGTTTTTTCACGCACGGATTATCGGGTTATCAAAAGGCTACCATTTGAGCCAAAACAGCATAGCCATGGTGAATATGACGCTGGCTGATTGGTAAATACCAGTGCTAGAGTCAGGAACGGTTGGTTTCTTACTGAACTGCCAATGCACATCGATTAGCAAACGGAATACGGCCTCTGCCGAAGGAGATTTCCCGCTATGTCATTCATCCAAACATGCCTAGATAACCCGCGCCCTGCGGCTATTCGCTCAGTAAACTTGCCCCGCCGGGTTAATTATTTTCCTTCGCCGGCGGATTGGCGTAACGAAATCCTGTATTTCCTGTTGGTGGATCGCTTTAGTGATGGTCTTGAAGACCAGCGGCCACTGCTTGATCGAACCAATCTTGCTGCGGCGCGCCCGCCCAATTGGCGCTGGGACCTGTGGTCGCAATCCGGCGGCGAGCGTTGGCAGGGCGGCAACCTTGCGGGGGTAGCTTCCAAACTGGATTATTTAAAAGACCTCGGCATCACTACGATCTGGCTGAGCCCGGTATTTAAACAGCGCGGCCATCTCAATTCATTTCACGGCTACGGTATCCAGGATTTCCTGGATATAGATCCGCGTTTTGGCGATCGCAAGGCACTGGTAGATTTGGTGGCGTTGGCTCACGCGAAGGGGATGCGCATCATCCTCGATATTATTTTTAACCACTCTGGTGAAAATTGGACTTATCCCGCACATTTGCCCGGTGGAAAATTCCAGCCGCATTATAGCAATGGCCGACATCCCTTTGGTGCCTGGCGCGGTGTGCAGGGCGATGATATAGCGGCGATTGCGGGCGATGATGAGGGTGTTTGGCCCAGTGAATTGCAAGACCCGGATAAATATTCGCGCTGTGGTGCGGGCAATTTGGGCGGGGGCAGTATTGATGACCCGCTGGCCGAACACAAACGCACGGACTTTATTACGCTCAAGGATTTCAATCTTGACCATCCGCAATTGATGAGTGAACTCGCGGGTTGTTTTAAATATTGGATTGCGCTCAGTGATTGCGATGGTTTCCGCATTGATACGCTCAAACATGTCTCGTTCGAGCAGGCGCGTAATTTCTGCGGCACTATCAAAGAATTTGCGGCGAATCTGGGCAAAAGTAATTTTTTCCTGGTGGGTGAAATTGCCGGTGGCGATTTTGAACAGGACCGCTATTTAAATGTACTCAGCCGTAATTTGAATGCGGCCCTGGATATTGGCGGCATGCGCCTCACGCTTAACCAGGTCGCTAAAGGTTTGCAGCATCCCGCTGATTATTTTGCCGGGTTTGATCCGGGCAATGCGGTTATGGGTTCCCATCGCGCGGTGGGTGAAAAACACGTATCAATCCTTGATGATCACGATCATGTGTTTGGTAAAAAAATTCGTTTCTCTGCCGAGGCGGCATCGGCCCATCAAGTTACGGCGGCGGTGGGCATACAATTATTTACGTTGGGTATCCCCTGTATTTATTACGGCACTGAGCAAAGCTTGGGTGGGCCGGAACTTGTCGAGCGAATTTGGTTAGAGGGTTTTGGTTCCAATGACCGCTACTTGCGCGAAACATTGTTTGGTGCGGAACATCCACGCAAAGATGGCTTGGCCGGTTTGAGCTCAGCACCTAACCCATTCGATGAAAACCTGCCGGGGTTTGGCCCCTTCGGCACTGTCGGCCACCATTGTTTTGACCCGGCCAGCAGTGCGTATGTACGCATCCAGGCGATGGCGCAGGTGCGCGCACTCTATCCTGCATTGCGAGTGGGGCGCCAATACTTGCGCCCGATTTCATTTCTCGGTAATCCATTTGCTGTCTATGGCAACGGAGAAATTATTGCGTGGTCGCGCATTCTGGATGATGAAGAGTTTTTAATTGTGCTCAATCCGCACGGTACCCAACTGCGCGGCGCGGCTATTTTGGTGGACGCTACCTTAAATCCAGTTGGCAGTGCGATGGCGGTGGTGGTGAATACGCAATGGACTGTAAATGCTGCCCACACTGTTGATTCGGTGGGCAGCAGCAAACCGGTGATACAGCTTGCATCGGGTATTCACTGTGTGGAAGTACACAATCTTGGCCCGGCAGAAATGCTGGTGTTGGTGAACCGGGATTAAATTGGATCAAACAAACGAAAAATCATCAGGATAGTGATGGTAACCATCAAAGTCACCCTTGCTTAACGGCACGCCTGCCATCCGGGCGATACTGTAAACCATGGACAAATGGAAGAAAAAATTGGGTAACGCGTAAAAATCCACATACTCATCGGCTGCTAAATCTACTTGATTAAAACCAGCTTTATCCTGAATATTTGCAGGTGGCTGATAAAACCCGGCTGCTGGTATCGCCTGCAAATAAGCGATGGTTTCATCCAGCTGTTGTTGTAGGCCTGCATAGGTTTCGTTGGAATTGTCAAAATAAATCCGCTCGCATTGTACTAGCGGGCAACAAGTGCGCAGGGAAAAGTTCGCCGCTGTGCGTATTTGTGCGAGCAGTGGCAGCATTGTGCCATGCAAACTTTGGTGGAGAAGGGCGGGATTATCCTGTTGGTGAAGTGCAATTTTCTGTAGTATTTTTTTTAGTTGGATTAAATAGTGAATGAAAATATTGGTAGGATTTTTGTGCATGGATAACGCTCAATACTGGCAAATTTAAACAGGTTGAATTTGGCGGGTTGCATCTACAATACAACCCGCCGAAACAGTCTTTCAGGTTTATTCTTTTTTCCTGAACAACAAAGTCACGCGGTTGGATTCACCTATCGCAGCGTTTTTCGCTTTTTGTTCCTCGGTGCCGCTCAGGCTGGGTGGTAGGCGCCACACATTGTCATCGGCTTGCGGATCATCCTTCGGATTTTTGTTGATATCGCTTTCGCCTACAAATTCAAATCCCGCCGCTGTCATGGTGCTAATTAAATATGAGCGTTTTAAATAGCCGCGGCTGCCGTCTGCCCAGGCATCGGGTTTATTTTCTGCCATTGCATGTTGAACAATACCAACAACGCCACCGGGTTTTAATACACGTCGTGTTTCAGCCAGTGCTTGTTTTAAATAATTACCTTTTGCATCAAAACGCGCGAGATTGTGCAGTGCGCGGATAAATAAAACTGCATCCACTTTTCCAGTTAATTCGGCAGGCATATCGGCAAAGGTGTAAGCCTCGCCCTTAGCGCCATTTGCCCCACCCCAGGTTTTTGCATCTATCGCAAATTGCGCTGGCCAGGCTTTGCGTTTCGCAATAAATTCCGGCGTCGCAAACCCGCCAAATTCCGGCCACATAGGCAAGCTGTAATCAACGGCAATCAAACGTCCGTCATCACCTAAATAAGGCAGCAGGATTTTCGAATACCAGCCTTCACCGGGCAGCGCTTCTACCACTGTGTCGCCGGGTTTGATTCCAAAAAATTCCAGGGTTTCCACCGGGTGGCGCGCCGCGTAGCGGGCTTTGTGTTCGGCGGGCAGGCTTTGGGTGACAGCGACTAATTTTTGTTTATCGGTTTCATCCAAACTGTTTGTCGCGATCTTTTCATCTGCAGTAGTGCAACTTTGCAACAGCAAGGCAGCGCCTAGGACTAAGAGTTTGTTCATGGATATTTTCCTTTGAGTTGTCAGGGGGCGTAACGATAAGGCTTGGAGCATTCAGGATGCCATCATTATTTTACTATTTAACCCTAATTAACATTTATGCCAAAAAGACAGTGAGCAGAGGGTGATGTTATTCAACTTCCGGATAAGATTTTTACAGGATCACTTTTGGATTTGATTTACGCATTGCTGCAAACAGCAATGCGTAAATCGATAGAGCTTCGTGCGCATATAAACATTTATATGCGCTATTTTGTCATTATCAGCT
>JAJQJO010000352.1 GCA_021323495.1 Cellvibrio sp.
AACCCCAACATTCGCAATCACCAGTTGCACTTGGTTTATATACGCGAAAAAACTAATAAAACAGCACGGGTATTTTGGTTTTGGTGATTACGGAAACATGGTCATGTTGGGGTTCGTTCCTCAGCCTGCGCGGCCCGCACCAACCTACGTTAGATCATCGTTTGTAAACGTTTCGCCGCAATCCCATGCCGTGCCATCACATCATTAATATCCACATCCACCATTTCACCATTCTTCACTTTCCATTCACCCGCAACCATCACGTAATCCGCTTTGTGGGCGCCGCATAAAATTAATGCGGCGAGTGGATCGCCGTGGCCGGAGAAGCGGGCTTCGTTTAAATTGAATAGTGCGAGGTCGGCTTGTTGGCCGATGGCGAATTCGCCGAGTTCGGGGCGGTGTAATAATTTCGCACTGCCGGTGGTGGCGAGTTGTAGTGCATCGATATGCGTGAAGTTTGCAGAGCCGTAGCGCAGTTTTTGGAGCAGCATGGCCTGGCGGACTTCCTGGATCATATTGGAGCCGTCGTTTGATGCGGAGCCATCGACACCCAGGCCAACGGGTGCACCAGCGCGTTGTAAATCACGCGTGTGGCACATGCCGGAGGCGAGCAACATATTGGAGGTGGGGCAGTGGCATACACCGACGCAGGCGTGTCCTAAACGTGCAATTTCTTCTTCATTAAAATGAATACCGTGGGCGAGCCAGACGCGGTTGTTTAACCAGCCTACATCGTCCAGATAATCCACCGGGCGCATACCAAATTGTTTCAAGCAGAAATTATTTTCATCTTCGGTTTCACCAAGATGGGTGTGCAGCAATACATTTTTTTGTTGCGCGAGCACGGCAGTTGCGCGCATTAAATCCGGTGTGACGGAAAAAGGTGAGCAGGGCGCGAGCGCGATCTGGCAAAACGAATCTTCGCTGGTGTCGTGATAACTATTAATCAAGCGTTCGCTTTCGCCGAGGATTTTTTCATCGCTCTCCACTACTGAATCCGGCGGCAAGCCACCTTTGGATTGGCCAAGGCTCATGGAGCCGCGTGTTAACGTTACGCGATTGCCGATGGTTTTGGCGGCGGCGACTTGCGCATCTATCGCGTGCGGCATAATGCTGCTGAACACGTAATGGTGATCGGCGGCTGTGGTGCAACCTGACAGCAATAATTCGCTCAATGCTAATTGCGTGGATGCAAAAATCGCGTCGTCATTTAAATTCGACCAGACCGGATAGAGCGCTTGCAGCCAGGGAAACAATTCTTTGTTGAGCGCACCTGGCAGTGCGCGCGTCAGCGTTTGATAAAAGTGATGATGGCAATTAATCAGACCCGGCAAGAGCACATGGCCGGAGGCATCAAAACTGTAGTCATAGGTGCTGGTGGGCGATGTGCCTGCGGCCACCAGTTCGATAATTTTATTACCTTTGATCACCAGGCCATTGCTGGCATCCTGTGCATTGCCGGTCCAGCAGGCGCGCGGGTTTTTAATCCAGATACTGTTGGTGCTGCTGTTGTTGGCGGTGGAAATATTGGTCATGCGTTTAGCTACTTGTTGCGGGTGAGTATTGTGTGGCGGGTGGTTTGAGGCCACAGCCTTTTAAAATCATCTGGCTTAAAAAATCGGAAATATCTTTGATCATATCCGGCTCATATTCCGCGCGGTTCATTACCGTGAGAATTTTTACATCGAAATCGGCGTAGTGTTGCGTCGATGACCAGATTAAAAAAATCAAATGCATGGGATCAACCTTGTCCATGCGCCCCAGCTCAATCCACTGTTCAATTATCTGCGCTTTGCGACGAACAAATTGGCGCATCTCGGTGCGGATATAACCTTTCAAATGCGGAGCGCCCTGGATCATTTCCATCGCATAAAGTTTTGATGCGCGTGGATGTGTATAGGACAGCTCAACTTTTTTGCGGATAAACCGATCCAATACTTCGGCAGGATCATCGTCGACAGTGATCTCGCCGAGCAAGTCATTCCATAAATTAATAATGTTATCGAGCACCGCCACGTATAAATTGGTTTTGCTTTTAAAGTAATAGTGGACATTCGCTTTGGGAATGCCCGCGCGGTCGGCAATATTCTGGATGCTCGCGCCGCGAAATCCATTGTGTACAAATTCTTCTTCCGCAGCGTTAATAATATTGGTGAGATTGCGGTCGCGGATTTTTCCCGGTTTGTATTTCCCGGTCGGCGTTTCAGTGGGATTAAAATCCGTTGCTGCTTCTGCGTTTTTGGTCGCCATTGTTTTCACCGCCGTGCTCTTATTGGTGCGCGTAGTTTTGCTGGTGGACTTGGTTTTGTTGCTGGATGCCGTTACTTTGTTTGCGATTTCTGTTTGTACAGCTGTGGTCTTGGTTGCCATTGTTATTGTTTCTCGCTTTAGTGCACGGCTGCATAAGTCAGTATTGATAACCGCGACCGGTATGCAACCGTGTTATGAGTGTTATTGGGGAATTTTTCCATCAATCCCTTTTACATACCAATCTTGGTGGCCCAGTTCTTCATCGCTCAGGGATTTTCCTTCGGCCACCATCAACTTGCCGGCCTGATCGTAAATGGGGCCCTGGTATACCGCGCGGGTGCCCGCAATTATTTCCATTTTATACGCATCTACTTTCGCGACAACCTCTTTCGGCACTACCGGGCTGATAGGTGAGAGCGCGACAACATTTTCTTTCAGGCCATGCCAGATTGCTTCCGGCTTCCAGGTGCCATCCAATACTGCTTTGATTTTTGCGCTGTAAATACTTTCCCAGTGTTGGGTAGATGAAGTTAAATGGGTTTTAGGGCCGTAAGCGCTCATATCAGAATTGAAACCCACCGAGTAAATACCTTTGGCTTCTGCGGCCTGGATCACCGCTGCCGAATCGGTATGCATAGTGAGTACATCAGCACCTTGCAGAACTAAACTTTCGGCCGCTTCGCGCTCTTTGGCTGGATCATGCCAGGTATTGACCCAGACCACTTTCATTTTAATATTCGGGTTCACCGCTTGCGCGCCGAGCATAAACGAGTTGATACCGCGAATCACTTCCGGGATCGGGAAGGCGCCGACATAACCGATCACTTCTTTTTTACTCATGGCACCGGCGACCATACCGGCGAGGTAGCGGCCTTCATAATCGCGCGCTTGATAATTGCCAACATTGGCGGCGGTTTTGTAACCAGTAGCGTGTTCAAATTTTACTTTGGGAAACATCTTCGCCACTTTGATCGTGGGGTTCATGTAACCAAAAGAGGTAGTGAAAATTAAATCGTAACCGCGTGAGGCCATATTGCGAATCACACGCTCGGCGTCTGCACCCTCGGCCACGCTTTCTACAAAGGTGGTTTCGATTTTATCGCCAAATTCTTTTTGTACAATTTTGCGCGCTTCGTCATGCTGGTAAGTCCAACCGGCATCACCAATCGGGCTTACATAAACAAAGCCTACTTTTAACGGCGCTGCAAATACGCTGGCGCTGAGCGTGAGCAGGGAAGCAGCACCCAGCAAACGGAGAAAAGTTTTTCGTGTAAACAGAGTCATGATGGTTCCTCTTGTGGTGTTGTAATTTTAAAAACGTTATTTCCGCGATGCCGATTTATTTCAGTGAATGCCAGCTATTTCAACGGGTGCCAGTTATTTCAAAGGATGCCAGTTATTTCAAAGGATGAAAGGGCTGCCCGAGCGAACGCGGTGCAAACAGCCCCTGATTTTTTTGGCGATACATCATCATCACCAACACAACAATCGTGACTACATAGGGCAACATGGCAAGCAAGTTGGGCGAAATTTCGTAGCCATAACCCTGCAACAACAAATGCAGGATGCTCGCAAATCCAAACAACCAGGCACCGAATAAAATGCGTTCAGTACGCCAGCTGGCAAATACCACTAGCGCGAGTGCAATCCAGCCGCGCCCGGCCGCAATCCCTTCTGCCCACATGGGTGTGTAGGCGAGGGACAAATAAGCTCCAGCCAGGCCCGCCATGGCCCCGCCAAACATCACTGCGCAGTAGCGCACCAGTAATACCTTATAGCCCAATGCGTGGGCCACTTCGGGGTTTTCACCCACCGCGCGAATAATTAATCCCAACCG
>JAJQJO010000034.1 GCA_021323495.1 Cellvibrio sp.
CAGATTTAGCGAAATCTGGCGGCTTTTAGCAGCGAGGTGAATGTCATGGATATGAAAATTAATAAAGAAATATTGCGTCGTGAGCGTGAGCTGCGTGCCTGGACCCAAAGCCATTTGGCGGAGGTTGCCGATGTAAGTATGCGCACCGTACAGCGAATTGAGCGTACCGGTGATGCGTCAATGGAATCCGCCAGTGCACTTGCGGCAGCATTGGATGTTGATCTTGCCGTTTTAATGGAAACCTCTGTTGCAACGGATGACGTAACGCACACCAAATCGCCCTCATATAAAATATGGAGTCTGCTCGCTTTAATCGGGTCGATTTTGATGGCATTAGGTTGGTGGTCAACTGCTGCGGCCGAGCAGGCAATGCTAAGTCTTTCAATTGAAACAGGTGAGCAAATTTATTCTGACATGATGCTGTTGAATGACATTGGTAAAGAAAACGAAATTAAACTGGATGACCAGTTTCGGATGTTGTTTAACACCCAACGCCAAGGCGAACATTTACTGGTCAATGCCAAAATGTATTATTTTGTCGACGATGAATACCAGCTGATTTCATCACCATCAATGTTGGTTAAGGATCAGCAATCGGCATCACTGCGGGTAGGTTTTCCTGGTGGGCAAAAGGTGAACCTTCAGTTAATGGTAGATTTTTGAGTGGGTAACAGGATCAATTTGATCGCGACACCGGGTTTGCTTATTTGCCAGAAAAAAATCCCGCTTGCACCATATAAATTCCCATGCAACACTGCGCCATAACCACTGTATATAGATACAACTTTATGGCGCTTATCCTCGGTATAGATCCCGGCTCCCGCAAAACCGGTTTTGGCATTATTAATGTCATTGGCAGCAAACATGAGTACGTCACTAGTGGTGTGATTCGGATGAAAGATACGGATGAATTGCCCGCGCGCCTCAAGGTGATTTTCGATTCTCTCACCCAAATCATTGAACAATATTGCCCGCAAGAAATGGCCATCGAGCAGGTGTTCATGGCCAAGAATGCGTCATCCGCTTTAAAACTGGGGCAGGCGCGGGGGGCGGCGATAGTGGCAGCGACCGCGCAGAATGTGCCGGTATCGGAATATGAAGCGCGCAAGGTGAAGCAATCAGTCGTGGGCAATGGAGCGGCGGACAAATTGCAGGTGCAGCATATGATCAAAACCTTGTTACGGTTGCCCGCTGCGCCGCAGGAAGATGCCGCCGATGCCCTTGCAGTTGCACTCTGCCATGCCAATACCCGCGACCATTTAATCCGTATGGCTGGCTCCTCGAGTTTCAGGCGCGGGCGGATTGTTTAGTTCCGCTATTGTTGTAGCTCATAATCGCCGTATCGGTAAGGGTTTATCGATAGTATCGAGACGATGGCTCGCATGGGTGTGGGCGATTAACAGGGATTCAAAACGATAGAGCGCATGCAGCTTGTTGACGTTGATCCCCAACCAATGACGCAAATCTTTTAGCCGGCTGTGGCTGTATTTTTCGAAAGGGAACTCGTCGACATCCCGCGTCGATATATTTCTCCCCAGACCAAAACCCAAATCAAACGCAATTAAATCCTGTGTGCTGAATTTATAGGGCGCGGGGTAGAGGTGGGTGATAATCCAGCGGAAACTGCGGATTTGCCAGGCGCAGATATGGCTGCTGGAGCCCATGGTAAAACCAATCACAAAAGCTTCATCCTGATTGCGCAGCCCACGCCCCAGGAGCACATGAAGCACATCATGGCGGGAGAGGTCGATCGCCCCGGGAAAAGCAATCAGGCTGGCAGGATTTTCAAAGAGGCGTACTAACCAGGGAATGTCGTCAGCCTTAGCAGCGGGCAAAGTGTTAATCACGTCCTGCAGTGCCTGGTCTCCGTTGTGTAAACCGGGATTCCATTCATGCCATTTGAGTCCGGTATCCGTCTTGCTGGATTCACGCATAGCGCCCTCGCTCTAACTACGACTCGGGTTTAGAAGCCTTCGGGTTAACAGCCGGGTGCTGGGTTAGCAACGAGATATTGCCGCCCACTGCTGCAAGATAATTGCTGATGGTCTTCTCGCGCACGAAGCGCAATAAATAATGCGGTCCGCCCGCTTTGGGGCCGGTGCCCGACAGGCCGCAGCCACCAAAGGGTTGCACGCCCACCACCGCGCCCACCATATTGCGGTTGATATATACGTTGCCCACGTTGAGTTGCTGCGCAATCTTTTTGGCAAGGCCTTCGTTGCGGGAGTGGATGCCCAGCGTTAATCCATAGCCATTAGCGTTGATCTCGCCAATTACCTGGTCCAAATCCTGTAAACGGAAACGCACCAGGTGGCAAACAGGGCCAAAGTGCTCTTCCCCAAGTTCACTGATGCTACTGATTTCCAATAGTGTCGGAGCCACGAAGCTGCCGGATTGCAGCTCATCGGGCATTGGTGTTTGGGTGATAAGTTGGGCCTTGGCGATGGCTTCATCGATATAGGTTTGCAATTTTTGCTGCTCACATGCATTTATCACCGGGCCTATATCGGTGCTTAAATCATGCGGATTACCCAATCGCAGGCAAGCCATGGCACCGACAAGTAATTCGATCACTTTCCCGGCAATCTCTTCTTGCACAAATAGCACCCGCAAAGCCGAGCAACGCTGGCCTGCACTGCCAAAGGCGGAGCGGATGACATCTTTCACCAATTGCTCGGGCAGGCAGGTGGCGTCGGCGATAAGCGCATTTTGGCCGCCGGTTTCGGCAATAAGGGCGGCGATACTTGAATCGCGCCCGGCCAAGGCGCGGTTAATCGTCCAGGCGCTATGGGTTGAACCAGTAAAAGCAATGCCTTCAATACGTGGATCGCCGGTCAGTACCGGGCTGAGCTCGTCGCTGTTGCCGGGGATAAAATGCAGCGCCAGCGGTGGAATACCGGTGGCGAGCATAAGTTCAATCGCACGGAATGCGACCAGGCTGGTTTGGCGTGCAGGTTTAGCCAGCACGGTATTCCCTGCAACCAGTGCAGCGATGACTTGGCCGGTAAAAATCGCCAAAGGGAAGTTCCAGGGCGAGATTGCAACAAAAACGCCGCGCCCTTCTAATACCAGTTGGTTCTGTTCACCGGTTGGCCCCGGCAAGGTTAGTGATTCTGCGAGCTGTTCGCGTGCCTGCTGGGCGTAGTAACGGCAAAAATCTACCGCTTCGCGGATTTCATCCAGCGCATCTGCCAGGGCTTTACCGCCTTCGCGCATCAATAGTGCAAGCAACTCGGGGCGATGCGCTTCAAAGAGATCCCCGACTTTATCTACTAATCCGGCACGCTCCAGTACCGGGTATTGACGCCATTTGGGTTGAAAGTTGCAAGCGCTGGTCAATGCAATGTGCGCTTGTTCAGGTGTAGCGAGTATAAGGGTGCCAATCAATTCATCATTCCGGGCTGGATTAGTGCATTTATTGGTTGTTCCCTCGCGATGATATTGGCCAGCAATTATCGGACAGCCGTTCCAGCTATGCATATAAAACGCGCTTAGCTCCAGCATCAATGCTGCACGCTCTGATTGGATCGCCAGATTGATGCCGGAGGAATTACGCCGCGATCTGTATGGCTCCGGGTGCGTAAATAAATCCGGGGGTAAGGGCAGTGCAGGCAATTCTGTTGGTGGGTTGGTTAATGGATGCAAGGCCAAACGCTCAAGCGATGCATCCACTTGATTCAACTGATTGATAAAGGAGCTATTGGCACCGTTTTCCAACAGGCGCCTGACCAGATAAGGTAGTAGCTCGGCATACTGGCCGATGGGAGCGTAAACCCGGCAATGGACCTGCGGTTGTTCGCTGAGCAATTGGCGGTAAAGTGATTCACCCATACCCTGCAGCCGCTGGAATTCCATGGGTTGCCCTGGTTTTCCCAGCGCTAGCAGGCTGCAAATGGTTGAGGCATTGTGGGTGGCAAATTGCGGTTTCAAATGCTCCGATTGCAGCAAAAATTTAGCGCAGGCGAGATAGGAAATATCGGTGGCGGACTTATCGGTGAAGACCGGATAACCCGCAAGCCCCGCGCGCTGTGCCCAGTGAATCTCACTGTCCCAGTAAGCGCCTTTTACCAGCCGGACATTAAGCTTGATCCCCAATTCCTGCGCTAAACAATCGAGCAAACCCAGCACCGGCAGGGCGCGTTTCGAGTAGGCCTGCACCGCCAGACCCATACCGTTCCAACCGCCTGATAGCGGATGGCGTAAACAGGCCTCGATTAGGGTGAGTGATAACTCCAGCCGATCAGACTCTTCCGCATCAATCGTAATGGGAATTTCCGCCGCTTGGGCCGCCTGCGCCAGTTGCACCAAAAATCCGGGATTGGCCGTTGTACCGATTAAATCTGCCAGTAACTGTGCTTCTTGTAGTGACTCATAGCGCGGGTGTAACGCGCTGAGTTTGATCGATAAACTGTAATGATGCTTGTGGGGTGCCGCGCGCAATTCTGCCAACGCATTCAGGTAATTTTCGCGATAGTCTTGAGCGACCGGATGGGAGATGGCGGCCTCACCGAGTAAGTCAAAAGAATAATGCCAGCGCAATTCCGGTTGCTTGCGATTTATAGTTGCGGCGCGCCCAAGCGCGTGATTTATATCGGTAGCAAACACAAAGGTGTCGGCCAGCCATCGTAGTGCTTGCTCCAGCGCTGTATGAACCGCGGGTTCACTTAATCGCCGCACCAGATTGCTTAATACGTTAGCGGGATTCCATGGCTCGAGTAAACGGTCGCCCCACACTAGCGCCCAGGTGGTGGCATTGATCATCCAGTTGGGATGCTCGCCCAATCGCTCCTGCCAGTGGGCGGAATGTAATTTATCTGCAATAAATTCGCGCGCGCTGGTTTTATCCGGGATGCGCACCAAGGCTTCGGCCAGGCACATCAGCACCACACCTTCACGGGTATTTAAACCGTAGGCGTGGAGGAATTCTTGCGCCCAATCTTTATGTTTAGCCTGTGACTTTTGCGAGCGCTCCAGAAAAGCGAAGGTATCGTGCGAGATGGTGTCGAGCGCCTGTCGATCATAATCCAGCCAGTGGATCAGCTCCGCCAGATAGGGCGCTTCATCGGCGAGGTAATTATCGCTAATAGCCTTGCGCCATTGATGAAGGGTTAGTCGTTCGGTAAAACAGCGAGCAGAAAACATCATGATGCTCAGCTCCCGGATTCAAACAAAAAGCCTTTGTGTAGAACCTGTGTAGAGTATGGCATCGGATTGGGAATATTTCCGCGAAGGATGGCGACTATGGGTGACTCTTGCGTCTAAACTCCTTTACAATTGCCAGCGAAAAGATACTGTTTATAAAAACAGTGATCTCCGGTTGAATACCATAACAAGGTTGATGGAAGCGAATTCTATGATTGGACGTTTGCGCGGAGTAGTTCTGGAAAAGCAGCCGCCCTATTTGCTGCTGGATGTAAGTGGTGTGGGCTATGAGCTGCAAGCGCCTATGACGACTTTTTACCGTTTGCCCGGTCTGGGGCAGGAAGTGGTATTGCATACCCATCTATCCATTACCGAAAACTTGCATCAGTTGTTCGGTTTTATCGAGCAGCGCGACCGCTCCTTGTTTCGCACATTAATTAAAGTGAACGGTGTCGGCCCCAAATTGGCGATTGCAATTTTATCGGGCATGGAAGCGGATGATATTGCCCGCTGTGTGCGCGACGACAATATTACCGCCCTGACCAAGGTTCCCGGTATCGGCAAAAAAACTGCCGAACGTCTGGTCATCGAATTGCGTGATCGTTTGAAAAATTGGGATATGCCCCAGAGCGATTTGCTCGCGCACAGCGAAATCCGGAGTATTGCGACTGACAACGATGTATTTGCCGAGGCGGAGAGCGCGTTGATTGCACTGGGTTACAAACCGGTGGATGCAGCCAAAATGATTTCGCTGGCAGCGAAACAAAAACCTGACGCAAGAAGCGAAGAATTGATCCGTATGGCGCTGCGCACTATTGCCGGATAACAACTGCGATCGGCAACACTAACCTGGTTGAATAACAATGATTGAAACAGATCGTCTTATTGCCCCTGCCGCCAAAGAGCGTGAAGATCACCTCGACCGTACGGTACGCCCCAAATCGCTTGCCGATTACGTCGGGCAACCCGCAGTGCGCGAGCAGATGGAAATTTTTATCGGTGCGGCTAAAAAACGCGGCGAAGCGCTCGATCATACATTGGTATTTGGCCCGCCCGGCCTGGGTAAAACAACGCTTGCCAATATCATTGCCAATGAAATGAATGTTTCACTCAAAAGTACGTCTGGCCCGGTGTTGGAAAAAGCGGGCGATTTGGCCGCACTGCTTACCAATCTGGAGCCTGGTGACGTGTTGTTTATCGATGAGATACATCGCTTGAGCCCGGTGGTGGAAGAAATTCTTTATCCTGCAATGGAGGATTTCCAACTCGATATCATGATCGGTGAAGGCCCGGCAGCGCGCTCAATCAAACTGGATTTACCGCAATTTACCCTGGTAGGTGCAACAACGCGGGCAGGTTTGCTGACCTCACCTTTGCGTGACCGTTTTGGTATTGTTCAGCGTTTGGAGTTTTATAATGTCGCCGATCTCACCCATATAGTGGCGCGTTCGTCCGCGTTATTGGGGGTGAAGATGGATATAGAAGGAGCGGCTGAAGTGGCGAAACGCTCGCGCGGTACACCGCGTATCGCCAATCGTCTGCTGCGTCGTGTGCGCGATTACGCAGAGATGAAAGGCGATGGTACTGTCAGTGCACAAATGGCTGATAGTGCACTCAATATGCTTAACGTAGATGAGCGTGGTTTTGATCATATGGATCGCCGCTTGTTGACAGCAATGATGAATAATTTTGATGGTGGCCCGGTGGGTGTTGAAAGCTTGGCTGCAGCAATTAGTGAAGATCGGGGAACGATTGAGGATGTTATTGAGCCGTATCTTATCCAGCAAGGATTTATGGCACGCACACCGCGCGGTCGAATTTTAACCAATAACGCCTATTTATATTTTGGTATGCCGGTGCCCAAACGCATGCAGGATCCAACGGAATAAACTTTCATGAACCCATTTGACCGTTCTAGCATGGCTCATTGGACGCGTGGATATCAGTGGTATCGCATATTGCATTAATTATCCGCAGGGCATGGAGCGTTGCCGTACAGAATTTTTGCGCAGTTTGGGCTATCATAAGCCCGCTATTTTGGACGGGAGCTATTTTGTAGGTTGTTCTTGCAGTACAAATTAATTGCTACCGCTTTGCGCGTCTCAATGTCCAATGCCAATAGTGGTATAAGTGAGCCCGGCCCATTTCCACAAGTACGCACCATCAGCTTGATCAATTTTTCCACAGACCCAAACAGTAAGAGTTAATTAATACTATGCCAGAAGCCAAGCAAAGCCTGTCGATACTGCACCTCATTATTGAGGCCAGCTTTTTAGTGCAAATGGTCATGCTGATTTTATTTTTGGCCTCTGTCATTTCCTGGGTGATGATTTTTCAGCGCGCGATTTACCAGCAAAAAGCCGCAGCTGCCTTTGATTTTTTTGAAAAACAATTTTGGTCAGGAATTGACCTCAACCAACTTTATCGCCAGGGCAATGGCCGCAATGAAATGGTGGAAGGCATCGAGAATATTTTTCGCGCGGGCTTCAAAGAGTTTACCCGTCTGCGCCAACAAGCAGGTGCCGATTCCGATGCGGTGATGGAAGGTTCGATGCGTGCAATGCGCGTAGCCTTGGCACGTGAGGAAGAGAAGCTGGAAGAAAACTTGCCGTTTCTCGCCAGTGTTGCGTCGGTCAGTCCCTATGTCGGTTTGTTTGGCACTGTGTGGGGCATAATGGTCTCTTTCTTAAACATCGCCAATGCCGGGCAGCCGAGCCTCGCTACGGTTGCACCGGGTATTGCTGAAGCGCTTATCGCCACCGCTATGGGCTTGTTTGCCGCTATTCCCGCCGTATTGGCCTACAACAAATTTTCGGCACGCGCTGAAAATTTGTTAAGCAACTATCGTACATTTGCAGAAGAATTCTCTGCAATTTTGCATCGTCAGGTTCACAGCAAGTAACGCTGTTTTACGTTAATTTGAAACAGGTTAAAAAACATGTCTGGATTTGGACCACCAAGCAAAAAAAAACTGAAAGCGGAAATCAATGTGGTTCCGCTTATTGATGTCATGTTGGTATTGTTGATCGTATTTATGATTGCGGCACCTATGATGACCCAAGGTATTAAAGTGGAGTTGCCCCAGGCAGCATCCGAGCCGGTAGAAAGCAAAGAAGATGAGCCAATCACTGTATCCGTAAAAGCGGATGGTGGTTATTACATTGATTTGGCCGGGGATCCGGAAAAACCACGGCCCTTGGCAGAAATCAAATCAATTGTCAGTAAAGTTTTGGCAGAAAAACCCAACACACTGGTTTTTGTCCCGGGCGATAAAAAAGTTGAATATGGTGTAATAGTAACTTTAATGGGCGAGTTAAAGTTGGCGGGAGCTCCGTCTGTTGGCTTGATTACGGAGCCACCGCGCTAGGTTTTTTATGAAGTTGGAAAAATCATTATCACTGCCAACCTTTCTAAGTGTGTTTTTACACGGTACTTTGCTGGTTCTTTTTTTGGGAAATTGGGATTTTTTTAAATCGAAAGAGGAGCCATATAAGCCTCATTATGTAACAGCAACTTTGGTTGATGTTAAACCCAAGGCAAAAGCGGCCCCGCAACAAACAAAAGAGCAAGTGTTGGATTCAAAAGCTTACGAAGATTTGAAAAACAACAAAAAACAAGATGAGCAGCGCCGCAAAGAGGCTGAAGCCCTGGTCCAAAGCCAAAAGGAACAGCAAGCTAAAGCGGAGGAAGCTGAAAAGCAGAAACAGCAAAAAATTAAAGAAGAAGCAGCAAAAGTAGCTAAGGCCAAGGCAGCCAAGGCAGAAGCAGAAAAAAAGAAAAAGGCTGAGGAAGAAGCCAATCGCAAAGCCGAAGCGGCCAAAAAAACCAAGCGTGAGCAGGAGGCTCAGGAAGAGCGCCGTCGTATCCAGGCTGCCCAGCAGAAGGAGGAAAAACACATTGCTGACTCTAACGATGAGGCTAATGTTAAAAGTTATAACGAATTATTATCCGAACGTGTTGCCCAAAATTGGAGCCGCCCTCCGTCTGCGCGCGCAGGTATGGTTGCAGTATTTAATATAGACATGCTGCCCAACGGCCAAGTGGTAGGTGTCGAGCTTGCAAAAAGCAGCGGAAATTTTGCATTTGATAACGCGGCTGAGCAGGCGATCCGAAAAGTAGAACGATTTGTTGAAATCAAAGATGTGCCTATAGATGTCTTTGAAAGAAATTTCCGCCATTTTCAATTTGCTTTTAATCCAGAGGACCTACGTCAGTGAGATACATAATCAGTGCTTTTCTGTTCGTATTTGCGCTTTCTGCGAATGCCCAGAATATCGTTTTTGTAACCAAGGGGATTGATAATCCCACCAAGATTGCGGTTGTCCCATTTGCCTGGACTGGCGCTCGGCTGCCTGAAGATATCGCCAAAATTGTGGGCAATGATCTGGAATTTTCTGGTCAGTTTGAGGCTACGGACCCGGAGCGCATGCTTGCTTTTCCGCGCGCCGAGGCTGAAGTGCATTACCGCGATTGGAAGGCTCTTGGCTCTGAATATTTATTGATCGGTTCGATCACACAACAGGCTGGCCGTTACTATGCGAGCTATGAGTTGTTTGATGTTATCCAGCAAAAACGTGTGTTTGCCAAGTTGACAGTGGACGGCACAGAGGCTCAATTGCGCGATATGGCACACCATATCAGCGATAAGGTCTATGAAACGATCACTGGCGTCCGCGGTATTTTTTCTACCAAGCTGATTTACGTAGAGGCATTTAAAAAACCGCAAAAATATCGTTTGATGCTTTCCGATATTGATGGTTTCCGCCCGCGGATGTTGTTGGAATCAAGGTATCCATTGTTGTCGCCAGTTTGGTCGCCAAATGGTCAACGTGTGGCTTATGTATCGTTTGAGGCGGAGAACAAGCCCGCAATTTATATTCAGGATATCGCCACTGGCAGGCGCCAGCAGATGACTAATTTTCGCGGCTTGAATGGTGCGCCTGCCTGGTCACCTGACGGGCAAAAACTGGCCATGGCTTTATCAAAGGATGGCAACCCGGAAATTTATGTAATGAATGTTTTGACGCGGCAATTGACCCGAGTGACCAATCATTTTGCGATTGATCATGAACCCTCATGGGCTGCTGATGGCGCCTCGTTATTTTTCACATCCGACCGCGGTGGAAAGCCGCAGATTTATCAGGTTAATCTTGCGAGTATGCAACAGGAGCGCGTAACCTTTGATGGTGATTACAATGCGCGCGCGCGCGTTGCTCCAGACGGCAAAAGTTTGGTTATGTTGAATAAACGCCCTGGCACAACCCATCATATCGCCGCACAAGACATAAAATCTGGCAATTTGCGCATTTTGTCCGAGACAAATTTGGATGAATCGCCTACTATAGCGCCCAATGGCGCTATGCTAATGTATGCGACTCGTTCTGGTGGTAAAGGAGTATTGGCGGCCGTGTCTCTTGATGCGCGAGTCAAAATCCTCCAGCCTCCAAAACAGGGTGATGTGCGGGAACCCGCATGGTCGCCATTCTTTAACTAAATCCCCGTAAAACAGATCAAAACTTCATTGGAGTTACACACACATGATCACCAAAGCAATCAAGCAAGGTCTTACTTTGGCTGTTGTTATGTCTTTCCTGGTTGGCTGTTCAGGTAGCGATACCAAGCCAGTTGAAAACACTACTACTGGTACTGCAGTAACCGATACTTCAGCTTCAGAAGCCACACTGTCAAATGTTGTTTACTTCGACTTCGATCAATACGCTTTGACTGCTGAAAGCCGCGCTGTTCTGTTGGCTCACGCTGACAAGCTGAAAGGTGCTTCAGTTGCAGTGCGTCTTGAAGGTCATGCTGACGAGCGCGGTTCACGCGAGTACAACATGGCACTGGGCGAAAAACGTGCTAACGCTGTTCGTGATTTCCTCGTGACTCAAGGCGTTAACGGTTCTTCTCTGGAAGTTGTTAGCTTCGGTGAAGAGCAGCCAGCTGCTACCGGTAGCGACGAATCTTCATGGTCTCAAAACCGTCGCGTAGAAGTTAAGTACTAAGAGTCTGAACCCGTATGCTTAAAAATCTGCTTGCTGTTGCCTTGATTGCTTCAGCTCCAGTCTTACAGGCGCAAGTACGGGTTGTTGAGTCTTCACCCCAGAGCGTTCGCTCTGGGGTGGCTCAATCTGATCTGCCTGCCTCTGCTGAATCTGATGTTTACTCCCAAATTCGTGCCCTTCAGGAAGAAGTAACGCTATTGCGTGGCTTACTTGAGGAGCAATCATACGAGCTCAAACAGCTCAAACAATTGCAGTTGGATAATTACATGGATCTCGACCGGCGTTTATCCGGTGGTGCGCGCCCTGTACCCAGTGCTGCTGAAGTTAGTGAAATATCCCCTATTGCTACGGCTCCGAGCGCTACTGCTACTGAATCACAATTACCTGACTCTGCCAGTGAAAGCGATGTTTACAAATCCGCTTACGATTTGTTGAATCAAAAAGATTTCGATGGTGCTGTGGTTGCATTTAAAGAGCATCTGGATCGTTTTCCCGGTGGGGATTTTGCCAGTAACAGCCATTATTGGTTGGGTAAAATTGCCATGCTTAAAAAAGATTATCCGCAAGCCAAGAGCTGGTTTACTGAATTGATTGCGAATTTTCCCGGTGCTGCAAAGGTACCCGATGCCCAATTGGATTTGGGTAAGGTTTATTTCTTGATGGGTGATAAAGTAAAAGCCAAATCATTGTTATCGGAAGTAGCCGCCGGTAGTACAGATGCCGCTCGTCTGGCGCAGAAGTTCCTCAGCGATAATTTTTAGTCGAGATTTTTTCTTTTCCAAAAAGAAAGGGGCTTCCCAAAAGGGAGGCCCCATCGCGTGTCCAATATTGAGTTTAAGTAATTTGATTACCTCAACTTCCTGTTGAAAACCCAAGTCCACCGGTCCAATCCATATTACGTTCCATGTAGATAAATCCTTTTCCCACTCCTTTGTTTGATGGTTAAAGAAGTAGTGCTGATTCCTTCGCACCCACCTCTCTTGCCATAGCTCCTTTATCGACCTATCTATAACCGTCCCTGTAGATCCTGTGTATTGTTATCCATATCCGCTTAATCCGTTAATACAGCTTCCGTTTCTGTATCTACCCTCATCCAGAGGCGCATCCATCGGCCACTCCTGGTTATTTGCCTTACTTCCTCCTTGTTGAGATCATTCTCTCTCATTCATCATTTCTGTAATAGTCGTAAAAAGCTTAATTGTTTGTAGGAAATTGACTACAGTGAGGATCCTGTTTTGTTTTCTGTATCGTTAATAGTATGTATGGAAGAGAAACGTGGATACCGTTTAATTGATAATGCATATATCTGTAATTACAGTACACTGCATTGAAAATAGGCTCTTTTATTGAGGTCGCTGCGTCATGCCGTTGCTTTTAAAAAAACATCCATCTGTGCTCAGGTTTTATAGCATAGTTATTTTTATAATAATGAGCATCCAGGTAATGGCTGCAGATGGAACCCAACAACAGTTGGCGTTCGAATTGAAGTATCAAATTACGTTTGACCCCAAGCAGCAAGGAGCACTGGTAAAAATTAGTGTCGATAGAGGGGAATTGGTTAGACATTTGCGATTTAGTAATGCCCGTAATATTTACTCTAACATCCGGGCGAACGGCAAACTGACGCTGAAAAATAAAGAAGTTATTTGGGACTTACCGACAGGGGCCGCGGACATATCCTTTTTTGTGGTGCTCACTAACGAACGCGACGCTAAAAAGTATGATGCCTTGGTAACTAAAGACTGGGCAATTTTTCGAGGTGATGATTTGATTCCGCCAGTATATATAGATACAGAAGAGGTAATGGGATCTTATGCTAATGCAACAATGGAAGTTGTTTTGCCGGAAGGCTGGGATAGCATCGAAACCGGCTGGCCAAGAAAAAAAGATAATATCTTTACTATCGACAATCCTGATCGTCGCTTTGATCGTCCAACAGGTTGGATGATTGCAGGAAAGATTGGAACGCGCCGCGCTACTGTTTCGAAAACCTCTATAGCAGTCAGCGCACCAAAAGGTGAAAATTTCCAGCGCATGGATTCACTTACATTTTTCAATTTTGTATGGCCGGAAGTTCATCGTGCCTTTAAACAAACACCAAAAAAATTACTGGTAGTGGGAGCCGGCGATCCAATGTGGCGTGGCGGCTTGTCAGCATCCAATTCTTTGTTCTTGCATGCAGACCGCCCTTTGGTCAGTGAAAATGGGACCAGTCCATTACTCCATGAGCTGACGCATATGGTAACCCGCATTAGCGGAGTGTCCACATCCAGTACTAATGATGACTGGATTGCTGAAGGACTTGCCGAATTTTATTCATTTGAGTTGTTGTATCGCGCTGACGGTCTAACCAAATCGCGACGCAATAAAATAATTAAAAATTTGGCAAAGTGGGGCGCGGAGGTAGAACACCTGCGTAAAAGTAAATCGAGCGGACCAGTAACAGCTCGGGCAGTAGTATTACTGGATGAATTGGATAAAGAAATCCGTAAGCGGACTAAAAACCAACATGATATTGATGACGTTGTACGGGATTTAATGGAAATTCGCAAAGTGTCCCTGGACGATTTACGAAAAAGTGTAGAGAAATTAATTGGTCCTGAGATAACTACATTGAATTCACCCTTGTTAAAATAATCATCAATTGATCATGTAGGGATCATACTGGCATCGGGAAAACAAAATAATAATTCAAATTTGGAATTCTCTTTTGAGTTTTACTAATCCATAATGCAGTTGGGTTACTGTTTGAGTTGGCCGTATGGAAGCAGTTGAAATAGCCGGTGCTATTCAACTGCGCATACTCCTGCTAGATGCTGTGTGCAATAATTATCCCGCCCCATAATAAATTGCGATCTCCAGCGCCCTCTTCAATTTCCGAACTGTGTCCACGTAATACGTAGCTGATGCGATAACCTTGTTTGAATGCAAAGGTGTACCCAGCCCAGGCTTCTATTAATAATGGATTTAATGTGTGATGTTCGTAAGTGACAGGACTATCGCGAAATTGCCCCTGTAAAAATGCGTTGTATGCGCGTGCTTTCACTGTAACTCCCGCCCAAAAATAACGTTCGCTGACTGATTTTGCATTGCTTGAGTAAGATGATTTTTCACCATAGCTGGCTAGCTCGGGGTTAAATGAAGACCATGGGCTGTGAATTCTTCCGGTGCGCATACTGAGGCTCCAGCTCGCTTCAGTCAGATAACCAAGAGATGCTTGTAAAGTGCTTTTTATCTCGACATCTTCTGAAAAATTATTGAAATATTTTTGCTGTGCAATTACATAGCGACCAGTGAGTTCTCCGCCATCACTGATCTGATTGTGCCAACCCTGGGCCTTCTCGCCATTGGTAATCTGATGTGCAAGGTTTTGCAGTTCACCAACTACATCCAGGCCCAGTACACCAACAGTCAATGTACTTTTCCAGGCAAGATTTTTGACTAAATCCACTTGCTCGCGCGAGCTTGATAAATAAACGAGGCTGGCGTAGGGCCGATCATTGGGATTGGCTTCGCTCAGGCTAATATCTTCAGGTGTAAAGCCAAAGGCTCCTATTTCACGGCTAAACGTTTCCTGTGTCGCCATTGATGAATGTTCGAAGCCCAGCCATTTATCTGCCGCTATTAAAGGGATATTAAGCGAGAGGATGGCGTTGCGCGCCTTGAGTCCTGTTTGAGTGAAGTTGAGTCCATAGGTGTAGTCCTGGTCGCGATGACCGGGTACGAGTACATCATTATCGAATGCAAAAGCCCAGCTATTGGTCGGTTTAACGGGCTTGTCTTGAAGATGGAGCAATGGCTGTTTTTCATCTTCAACCAACGTAGCGACTTGCAGCCACTCCGGATCTTGGTGCGCTAGATGGCCATCCCCGGCCGCCAAACCAAACTCACTTGTAGTAGCG
>JAJQJO010000353.1 GCA_021323495.1 Cellvibrio sp.
GCCGCTTTGGATTTTGGATAAGCCCAACCCGGCTCTATTGGGCTGTTTTCATCAATCCTGGTGCCGGGCACTCCCGGTTTATGGACCAGCATAGTGCTCGAATAAATAAACCGTTCAACGTTAAATCCTTGCAGCACCTGTAGTAAATGCCGGGTGCCCTCCACATTGACCGTTTGATAGAGTGGAGATGCTTCACCGGTAAAATCAAAATAGGCTGCGAGGTGGACAACTGCAGCAATATTCTTGCCTTCGTTTTGGGCGATTTTTTCGAAGGTTGATTGCACTGATTGGAACGAACTCAGGTCGATGTCGTAATTTCCCGCCGTTGAGCTGCCACTGGATCTATCCAATCCAATTACCCGATAGTGCTTCCGGAGCGCAAGCGCCAGAGTTTTGCCAATATTGCCGCCAGCGCCGGTAATCACTATCAGCGGATGTTTTACTGCAGTTTGCATGATGATCAACCCTCGTTACCCGATTGGCAATGTCAGATGGCTAGCAAAAACCAATTGGTCAGAGGATACGGTTCGTTAACCAACATTAGGTATCTGTGGCGATAATTGCTGGCGCAAAATTATCGACCCGTATTGTGAGCCAGGCACAGGAATGGTGCGAGAAAGCGGGGTTAGGTATTGGCGGTATTTCGCAGGTGCGGTTATTTGACCCTAGTGTCGGTGTGCAACTGCTCCTTCACGGATTGTTTTAATTTGGATAAAACGATTTTAAAGCGGATAAATTTTAATAAAAATTTTGCTCCTACGTTACATTGGATCAATTCTTTCAAGCTCGTAAGTTGCCAGGCGTGTTGCTTGTCTGCAATGTGCTTCAGAACTTCCATCAATGTTGGGTTGTTTAAGGCGCGGGCCTCCCTGACGATTTGTAATAATGTGTGTATCCGTAATTCTTTAAGGTGCGTTTTTTGATGTTGGGTGGTAACAAATTTGCCACAATTTTCAATACTGTACAGCCACCATAAATAGGCCCCAGTCTGGAATTTCCTGCCCGTTGCGCCCGACCGGCGCAATCGATAGTGGTAGACAGTGTTGTTGATAATTACCAATTTTTTGGCACATGAAAAAATTTCGGCGCAATAGAGTGCATCCTGGGCCATCATAACCCCGGGTGTGTTTTTTATATGAAGGAATGCGGTGCGTCGAAATAATTTTCCCCAGGTGTGGCCGCGTATTTCCCGATGCTGCAAAAAGACGGATAGAATGTTGTCGTTTTCGTAAATTTTTATTTTGTTTACATTGTAGTTGGCAGGGCGAGCACCTTTTTCATCAAAAATAAGATTGTTACCTTTAACAATATCGGCTTGATACCTGATGGCGGCGTCATACAAATCCTGTAGCGCATTGCGTGGTATCACATCGTCCGAATCGACAAACGTAAAATAATCTCCTGTCGCAGCAGCAATTCCGGTATTGCGCACAACCGATAACCCCTGGTTGTGGGAGTGGCAAATTAATTTCGCAATGGTGGGGTGGGCCACTACAAACTCTTCGCAGAGTTTTTTGCTGCTATCGGTTGAATAATCATCGATCAAAATGATTTCAAAAGATTCACAAAATTCTTGCTGTGCAAGTGAGTCCAGGCACTCTGCCAGATAATCCTGCACATTATAAACGGGCACTATTACTGAAATGGCGGGCACCGTATCGACTTTGGCAAACATAATTGTTCCTGGTGTATACAATCGACTAAAAACCTGATGAGCATGAGCGCGGACAGTGTGCCATAAAGCGTGGCGTATCTTTAGTGCAGAATGAGTAAAAGTGCAGAATGAATAATTTGCGGGACGCTATGGTTGTACATAGGTATGTCAGCCAGAGATAATGCCCGCTCTTTTGCCTGCACAGGATCTACCCGTGTCCGACTCCGAGTTACCGCCATCGCTAACCGTAAAACCGGCTAAACCCAAAAGCCTGCTGCGCTCCAGTTTGCTCACCGGGTCTATGACCATGGCCTCGCGGGTATTGGGGTTGGTCCGCGATATTGTGCTGGCCAGTGTATTGGGGGCGGGCGGCGCTATGGATGCGTTTGCGATTGCGCAAAAGATCCCCAATTTTTTTCGTCGCCTGTTTGCCGAAGGGGCTTTTTCGCAGGCGTTTATTCCGGTGTTGTCCGAGTATCGTGAAAAGGGCACGCAGGCAGCGGTGAAGGAATTGGTTGATAAAGTGGCCGGCTGCCTAGGTTCAATCCTGTTACTGATAACGGTTATTGGTGTGGCGGGCGCGGTCGGTTTTGCCTATATATTTGGCTACGGCTACGCGGATGAACCGGAAAAATTCTCGCTGCTTACCGACCTGGTGCGCATCACTTTTCCCTATCTGATGTTGATTTCGCTCACCGGTTTTGCCGGGGCCATTTTGAACAGCTACGATCGTTTTGCGATCCCGGCAATCACGCCGGTATTCCTTAATGTGTTTATGATTGCCGCTGCCTTATTGGCAGCCGATTTTTTCCCCAATCCTGCCTATGCCCTGGCGTGGAGTATTATCGCAGCGGGTGTTTTTTCGCTGCTGTTTCAGTTGCCGTTTTTGCGCCAGATTCACTTGCTGCCATCGCCCGGGCTGGATTGGTCGCATCCCGGTGTTAAACGTATATTGATGCTGATGACACCAGCGTTGTTCGGGGTATCAGTGAGCCAATTAAACCTGCTACTGGATTCAACGATCGCCACCATGTTGGGCGATGGTGCGGTGAGTTGGCTGTTTTATTCCGATCGCTTGGTGGAATTGCCATTGGGCGTATTCGGAGTGGCAATTGCAACGGTGATCATGCCGGGGTTATCGCGTTTGAGCGCGACGCAGTCGGGCGAAAAGTTCAGCCATATGCTCGATTGGGCGATCCGTTTTGTAGTGCTTATCGCCCTGCCTGCAACCCTTGCGCTGATCATTCTGGCGGAGCCAATTCTCTACACGCTTTTCTATCATGGCGAGATGACCTCGAACGATATCCTGATGTCGTCCTATAGCCTCAAAGCTTACGCGCTCGGGTTGTTTGCTTTTATGTTGATCAAGGTATTAGTGCCCGGTTATTTCGCGCGGCAGGATATGAAAGCACCGGTGCGCATCGGGATTATCGCCATTATCGCCAATATCCTGATGAAACCGTTGGTAGTAATTCCGCTGGTCACCTGGGGTTTGGGGCATGTCGGCCTGGCGTTTACCACCGCGATGGCGGCCTATGTGAATGCCTGGTTGCTTTACCGTGGCCTACGCAAAACGCAGGTATATAACCCGGCCAGTAATTGGCCGAGGCTATGGCTGCGCTATGGTGCCGCTAATCTGGCGTTGGTGGCGGCGTTGCTAGGTTTCCTGGCGTTCTGGAATCTCTGGTCTGAATGGAGTGTGATGGAGCGAATCCTGCGGCTTGCGGTTGTTTGCATAGCGGGGCTGGTAGCGTATCTGGTGATGCTGTTTTTGGTGGGTGTGCGCCTGCGTGATTTCAAAGCCCATCACTAAATCACATCACCAGGGCCAATCATCAAACTCGCAGCACTGATTCTGGATCGGGGTAGGCTCAGGCGTCGCTGCTCCTGTATACTGCCCGCCTTCATTTTCAGGCACTCATTTTCATACAATCGGGGCGAGGACAGTACACAGCGTGAATCCAGCGGCACATGCGTTTATTCGCGGGTTGCACAACCTGCGCCCCTGGCACCGTGGCTGCGTAGCAACCATAGGTTCATTTGATGGTGTGCATCTCGGGCATCAAGCCATATTGCGCCAGTTGATCGAGGTCGCCCGGCAACATCAGCTGCCTGCGGTGGTGATCGTATTCGAACCCCAGCCCCACGAGTTTTTTTCCGGCGATAAGGCTCCCGCGCGTTTGATGCGTTTGCGCGAAAAAGTCCAGGCGCTGCTCGCCGCCGGTATCGAGCGGGTACTTTGTGTGCAGTTCAATGAGGCCTTGCGCAGTTTGTCGGCTGAGGCGTTTGTCGAAAAAGTTTTACTGGATGGGTTGGCAATCAGGCACCTGGTGGTCGGCGACGATTTCCGCTTTGGCTGCGACCGCCGTGGCGACTTTGCCCTGCTGCAAAAAATCGGCAGCGAGCGCGGTTTTGG
>JAJQJO010000354.1 GCA_021323495.1 Cellvibrio sp.
CTGTTTGAGCAAGTGGCTTATCAGAATCACGCAGAACAATTGCCGCAATTACACTTGGCAATTAAACAATTCCCGCGTTGAAAAAATCGTCCAGAAAAACCAAAAAAAACCGCTCACTGAGCGGTTTTTTCACAGCAGGGGAAAAAAATCAAGCGCGTACTTTTCTTCTCATCAAACCCAAACCGAGCAAGCCAAGACCAAACAACATCAGGGAACTTGTTTCAGGAACACTTACATCTACATCGCTGGTCACAACACTCAAGGTTGAGCTATCAACAAAAAAATCACCCAATGTGCTGGTCACTTGTACAAACAAGGTACCGTCAGCATTTAATTTTGCCAATGAGGAAAGACCCAGGTCACCGAACCAGCTCGCGGTTGGAATGGTGAGCAAAGAACCGTCCTGAAGATCGACAAATCCAATCTGGATAGTGGCAAATTCAAAACCATCTTTGAAGAATTTTTTCTCATCGTCGCGGAACGCAATCTTGATGCTGGCGCTTTCTGCAGTGCCAAAGGTAAAACCTTGGTCAAGGATATTGTGAGTCCAGGAAAATTGCTGTAGCGCATTCAATTTCTGACCACTACCGAATGTTTCAACATCAGTAATCAGGCCAGCAAAGCTGTTCGCAGAAAGCAGGCAGGCTACTGTAACAACAAGGCTTTTCAAGCTTTTAATCAACATATTCAGGCTTTCCATTTTTTTGAGTGAGTACAAGGCAGCCACCGCTGCCCTGGAACACGGCAAAGATAATTTACCCGTGTTATCAAACTGCACAGGGCCAACACTTTCGTATCAGGCCTGCACAATTTGAATTCCAAATGTTTTCATAAACTCTTAATAATAAGGGTGTGAAAACACAAAACCCCGGCGATTCGCTACTGCCAATCGTCGGGGTATTTAGTTCAAAAGGAGAAGATATTGGAAAAAATCATTGCGCGATATTTTTTCTTCTTTTGACAAAGACCAAACCAGCCAGACCAATCAACAACATTACCAATGGATTGGATTCCACCAGGTCTACGTGAGGGTCTGTATCCAGGTCAGCAGTGACCACGACATCATCCAGAAAATTACCATAGGTGCCGGCATCAGTAGTGGTAAACGTGATGGTGCTCAATAGGCTGCCAGCCACAAAACTGCCGGTGTACTGCTTCCAGCTACCGGTGACATGATCATTCAGCAGCGCTGCAAGGCTACCCACACTAAATGAAAATTGTTCATTGGAATCAACCCGCGCACTGTAAAAGAAGGAAACGTCGTAGGTTTGGCCAATCACAGTGGCGAAATTCTGATAAATCGAAAATACGCTGCCATCAAACGGATGCGCATTCAGCTCTGCATGTTGCACGCCTTCCGGCGCTACGACACCGCCCATTTGGTTCCAGATTTCAACATTATCGCCATCCCAACCGTTGACATTGGTCGATGAAAAATAAGACCAGTTCCCGACCGGGACCGTGTTATCTTCAAAACCGCCGTTCACGATCAGATTGGCATTGGCGCTTACCGCCAATAACAAGCCTGCCAATACGCCCAGGCAGCGGGTATACGAAAAAGTGTTGAACATAAAGGTGTCCTTTTTAAAAGCGAGTGAGTGAGTGGTTGGCCAATCCCTATATCCATGGCATCAGGTGCTTACATCTGTCGCCTAAAACTGCAAAAATCAAACCATAAAAATTTTTGTCATTTAAAACAACCATTTAATGATAACCATGTCACATAAAATAACAGAATGTGTAAATAAATCCGACACAAAACATCCGTCACCAAGGAAATTGGAAATTAAACCGTCCAACTACCGACCAACCAATTGCGGCACACATTGCAATCTCCTTCGATAACCCGGACTGGAACCATGATGGAAAGACCTTATGAACGAGGCTGATCAACCCGGATTGATCCGCGCGGCACAAAGTGGCAATCGCGAGGCGTTTGGCCAGCTTCTCGCAGGCTGCTACGACAATATCTACCGTTTTGCCTACCGCTGGTGTGGTAACCGCACCGATGCCGAAGACATTACCCAGCAGGCCTGCATCAAGCTGGCGCAAAGCCTTGGGCAATTTCGTTTTGAGGCAGCCTTTAGCAGTTGGCTGTACCGGTTGGTGATCAATTGTGCGAAAGACTGGTACAGAAGCCAAAACCGCCACCAGCACGAGACTATCGATAATTGGAGCGAGGCTGCCGAGGATAGTATCGAGCCGGAGCGGACAGCAGACCGGACGGCAGAAAACAGTATCTACCTGCACCAATTATTGCGCCGGCTTGATCAAATGGCGGAAGGTTTTAAAGAGACCGCACTGCTAGTCCATGGCGAGGGCCTGAGCCACGCGGAGGCCGCCGCAATATTGCAATTGAAAGAATCTACCGTCTCCTGGCGGCTCCACGAAATTCGCAAACAACTTCAGCTTCTGCAACAACAACCTGACGGGAGCTGGGAGCTTTCACTATGAACGAACATGAATTGCAACAACTTCTGCAACAGCAACAACCGGCGCCCGATGCCGACGCCAAAGCCCGCCATATGGCCGCCGCTATGGCAGCGTTCAGCGCGCAGCAACCGGTGCAGGCTGGCAGTGAAACTGCCGCAGAAAATGAATCGGCCAATATTGAAGCGGCATTTAACAAAAAAAAATCCAATGTTCTCCAAGGATTTTTACAGCGCTTGCGTCTTACCCGTGACACTAACCATCACGGGACTAGCATCATGAACAACAGCACTATCAACAACGGCACCATGAACGGCAGCACCAGTTTCGATAATCGCCCCTTCTGGCAAAAACCTGGCCTGATTTCCGGCATAGCGGCATCCAGCCTTGCGGTACTTGCAGGTGTGGCGTTTATTCAGCATCTAACCATTGATTCAGATCAACAAGATTTGGCCGCGCGTATTGCAGAGCAATCAATTACTAAAAGTGCGCCCCTGGCTGAACCGAAACTGGTGACAGAGGCACAGCAAGAGGGGCAAGTAGAAGAGATAGTGATCGCAGCTGACAGCATCCGTACCGAAGCTGATGCTTACACTGAAACCTTCGCCAAAGAGAAAGCTGCGGCCGCCGCTGTGGAAATGGCAAAGCGCCAGGCAGTATCTAAAGAATTGAAAATGGATACGACCCAAGCAGCAGCGAAGGCGGAGGCAGAACCTATGGCATTTGCCGCAGGTGCACCTTCAGTCGCAGCACCAGCTCCAGTCATGGAGCAAATGGCAATCGCGGATATGCAGGCCCAACCACCACAAGAATTCCGCGACCGCTTTGAAGATTTTAAAGAAAACGCGGTTATCGCAACGAGTGAAAATCCTGTTTCAACTTTTTCCATCGATGTGGACACTGCCTCATACAGTTTTGTACGGCGCATGCTTAACAACGGCCAATTGCCGGAAAAAGATGCCGTGCGCAGCGAGGAGTTGATCAACTATTTCGATTACGCCTATCCATTGCCCCGCGACCGTAAAACACCTTTTGCAACTTATGCCAGTGTGATGGATTCACCCTGGAAAGCAGGCAATAAATTAATCCATATCGGCATCCAGGGTTATCAATTGGCGGCGAGCGAAATCCCCCAGTCCAACCTGGTGTTTTTATTGGATGTCTCAGGTTCTATGGATGAACCCAGCAAATTGCCGCTGGTAAAACAATCCATGAGTTTGCTGTTGGATACCCTCAAACCCGATGACACTATTTCGATTGTGGTCTACGCCGGCGCCGCAGGAACAGTACTGGAGCCAACCAAAGTAAAAGAGAAAAGTAAAATCCTCGCCGCATTAAATAATTTGCAAGCAGGCGGCAGCACTGCCGGTGCCGAAGGTATTGCGCTTGCTTACCAATTGGCGGAAGCGAATTATAATTCCAATGGTGTGAACCGTATTATCCTCGCTACTGACGGCGATTTTAATGTCGGCCAAACTGGCGATGAAGCGTTGCAGGATTTTGTTGAGCGCAAACGTGACAAAGGTATTTATTTATCCGTGCTTGGTTTTGGCCAAGGCAACTACCAGGATGAAATGATGCAAACCCTTGCACAAAATGGCAACGGTACTGCCGCTTACATAGACACACTCAG
>JAJQJO010000035.1 GCA_021323495.1 Cellvibrio sp.
GACCTTCACCATCGAACCGATGATCAACGCGGGTAAGCCCCAAACCAAATTAAAAAATGACGGCTGGACAGTGGAAACCAAAGACGGTCGCCTCTCGGCCCAGTGGGAACACACCATGGTCGTGACCAGAGATGGAGTGGAAGTATTAACTGCCCGCACCGGCGAAGTTTTTTAAACGATGAGCCTGCCCAATTTTTTAAAGCGGGTTTTTAATAAACCCGCACAAACTACTGCCCCGGCACAACAACAAATACCCCAGGAACCCGGCAAGCCTATGTCAATTACTGCGGTGCCTTATTTTGAACGGCCTTTATTTTTCTTTGACCAAAGCCGGTTTCGCCGGGCGTTGGCCGAAAACCCCATTATCACCGTTTTCAAAGACGCGATTAATGCGGCCGGCACCCAAGCCAATCGCCGTTTTATTGAAGGCGAAGATATTCGCACATTGGTTTATGAGCGTGCGTTATTTATTGACTGTGTTTTGCATTATGCCTGGCATCAATTTGAATGGCCGGACAGTATTAGCCTCGAAGCGGTCGGCGGGTATGGCCGTGGCGAGTTGCACCCGGGCTCCGATATCGATTTATTAATTTTGCACCGCCCGGAAGCGTTTGATAGCTGCAAAGACAATATTGAAAAATTCCTTACACTGTTGTGGGACATCGGACTCGAAATCGGCAGCAGTGTACGCACCATAAAACAAACTATTGATATTGCACGCACCGATATTACTGTCGCTACCAATATTATGGAGTCGCGCACACTGGTGGGTGACCAATCGCTACGCTATGAATTATTGCAAGCATCAACCCCCGACAAGATCTGGCCGATCGAAGAATTTTTCCGCGCAAAATACCAGGAACAATTGGATCGCCACAAAAAATATAACGATACTGAATACAACCTCGAACCCTATATTAAAAACGCCCCCGGCGGCCTGCGCGACATCCAGACTATCAATTGGGTGACCAAACGTTATTTTGGTGTGCGCACCATAAAACAATTGGAAGGCAAGGGGTTTTTTACTGACGAAGAATTTTCCCTGCTCAATTCCGGTGAAGAATATTTGTGGCGGGTACGCTATGCGTTGCACATGATTGCCAAACGTCCGGAAGAGCGTTTGCTCTTCGATTACCAACGCGAGATTGCCAAATTTTTTGGTTATACCGATGGTAAGGAAGGCCTGGCGGTTGAGCAGTTTATGCATAAATATTACCGTACAGTACTGGCATTGCGCGAACTGAATGATGTGGTGCTGCAATTTTTGTCGGAAGCAATCCTGCAAAAAGGCAAAACCAAAAGTGTGGTCTCGATCAATGAACGCTTCCAGTTGCGCGAAAAATTTATCGAAGCAACCCATACCTATGTATTTGAAGAAAATCCATCCGCACTGCTGGAAATGTTTGTGCTTATGGCGCAAAACCCGCAGATCGCGGGAGTTCGTGCATCCACCATTCGCTGGATCCGCGAGAGCCGCCATTTAATCGATGACAACTTCCGCTCCAATCCCAAAAACACCCAACTGTTTATCAAACTGCTGCAACAACCCGCCGGTCTGGTAGAACAGTTAAAACGTATGTCGCGCTATGGCATCCTCGGTTTGTACCTGCCCGAATTCGGCCAGGTTACCGGCCAGATGCAACACGATTTATTTCATATTTACACGGTTGATGCGCACACGCTGAAAGTGGTGCAGAACATGTGTAACTTTTTATTGCCCTCCGCGAAAGAAGATTTCCCGGTCGCCGCAACCATTATGACCCGCTTGCCTAAACTGGAGCTGCTGTATATCGCAGGCCTTTATCATGATATCGGCAAAGGCCGCGGTGGTGACCACTCCACACTCGGAGCGGTGGATGCAGAAGAGTTTTGTGTGCGCCATGGCATTTCACCGCGCGAAACCCGGTTGATTTGCTGGCTGGTGGAAAAACACCTGTTGATGTCGCAGGTATCGCAAAAACAGGATATTTCCGACCCGGAAGTGATCCATAACTTTGCACTCGCCGTCGGCGACCAATTGCATCTTGATTATTTGTATTGCCTCACCGTCGCCGACATTAACGGCACCAACAAGGAATTATGGAATACCTGGCGCGCGAGCTTGCTGCGGAATTTGTATCTCGATACACGCCGTGCGTTGCGCCGCGGTTTGGAAAACAATGTTGATAAACAGGATTTAATTGACGAGACCCAACAAGCCGCCATCCGCAAACTCGCGCGTAAAGGTTTGAGCAAGGAACAAGTGCTTGCGCTCTGGGGCGACATGGGCGACGACTACTTCCTACGCGAAAACTTTGTCGATATTGCCTGGCATACAGAAGCGATTGCAGCACGCACCGATGATAAACCGTTGGTCCTGATTAAAAAAACCACCAGCAAAGAACTGGCAGGTGCAACACAAATTTTTGTGTACAGTAAAAACCAGAAAAATGTATTTGTCGCAGCTGCCACCGCACTGAGCAACTCTCACCTCAGCATTCAGGATGCAAAGATTTACAGTTCCAAATCCGGCTATACCATTGATACTTTTTTTGTACTCAATGAAAATGGTGAGCCCCTGGGCAACAACCCCACCCTGCTCAAAAAAATCCAGCAGGCGTTGATTGATGAGCTCAGGCTGGTGAATGATAATTATCGCGAAGTCATTGGCCGCCGCACACCGCGCCGGCTTAAATATTTTGCCTCACCAACACGCACCTCGCTCAATACCGACACTATCCGCAACTGCAGCGTGCTGGAAGTCATCAGTCCGGACCGACCCGGCCTGCTCGCCTGCATCGGGCATATTTTTATGGATTTTGACATCCAGCTGCTCAATGCCCGAATCGCCACCCTCGGTGAGCGCGTGGAAGATATGTTTTTTATCGCAACCAGCGAAGGAAAACCCCTGAGTGATCCGGAAGTTTGCGAAAGGTTACAACAACAAATTTGCGAACAATTGGATAAGCGTGTCGATAAACTTTAATTCAGCTTGAATAATCAACTATGAATCCGGATTTAAACCAGTTACACCCCTATCCTTTTGAAAAACTGGCTGCCCTCAAGGCGGCTGTTTCTGCTCCCGCGCAGCTCAACGATATTATGCTGTCGATTGGCGAGCCCAAACATGAACCACCGACATTTGTGCTGGAAACCCTGGTGAAAAATCTGGGCAAACTGTCCAACTATCCCACCACCAAGGGTCTACCGGAATTACGCGAGGCCATCGCCAGTTGGGCAAGTAAACGCTTCCACCTGAACACCGGAACCTTTACTGCTGATAAACATGTATTGCCAGTAAATGGCACCCGCGAGGCGCTCTTTGCATTTGCGCAGGCGATCATTGACCGCAGTAAACCAAATCCGTTGGTTGTGTCACCCAATCCTTTTTACCAAATTTATGAAGGTGCAGCGATTTTATCCGGCGCGGAACCTTACTTTTTAAATTGCGTACCGGACAATAATTTTATTCCCGATTTTGCCGCAGTGCCCGCACCGGTGTGGGAGCGCTGCCAGTTATTATTTATCTGCTCACCGGGTAATCCAACCGGTGCGGTCATGAGCAGTGCGCAATTAAAACAATTGATTGCGCTCGCCGACCAATATGACTTTGTTATCGCCTCGGACGAATGCTATTCAGAATTATATTTTGACGAACAAAATCCACCCGCCGGCCTGCTGCAAGCCTGCGCCGAATTAAAGCGCGATGACTTCGATCGCTGTGTGGTATTCCACAGCCTGTCCAAACGCTCCAACTTGCCCGGCTTGCGTTCCGGCTTTGTGGGTGGCGACGCAAAAATCCTGGAAAAGTTTTTGCTCTATCGCACCTATCACGGCTGCGCCATGCCAGTACCAACACAGCTTGCTAGCCTTGCTGCCTGGCAGGATGAAGACCATGTCATCGCCAACCGCGAGGCTTATCGCCAAAAATTCGATGCAGTATTGGAAATATTAGATGGTGTGCTGGATGTAAAAAAACCTGATGCGAGTTTTTATCTCTGGCCTCAAACCCCGATAAAAGGTGAAGACTTCGCCCAGCAATTATTTGCCCAACAAAAGGTCACGGTATTGCCTGGTAGCTATTTGGCACGCATGGCAAACGGCATAAATCCGGGCGAAAATTACGTGCGGCTCGCCTTGGTCGCACCGCTGGCCGAATGCATTGAAGCAGCCAATCGGATCAAAGCGTTTGTGCGATCGTTATGAGTGAAGACAAAAATTTAACCAAGCCGGAGCGGGTAGCGTTTATTTTGCACAAATTGCAAAACCTCTACCCCAATCCGCCGATCCCGTTACAACACAAAGACCCATATACATTATTAATTGCGGTTTTACTTTCAGCGCAATGTACCGATGAGCGCGTCAATACTGTAACGCCTGCGCTGTTCGCAGCGGCTGACAATCCGTTTGATATGGCAAGAATACCGGTAGAACAAATCCAGGACATTATTCGCCCCTGCGGTTTATCACCACAGAAATCCAAAGCGATCTCCGTTCTATCAAAAATGTTGGTTGATGAACACCAGGGCAAGGTTCCCGCTGATTGGGAAGCGCTTGAACGTCTGCCCGGCGTTGGCCATAAAACAGCGAGCGTAGTAATGAGCCAGGCATTTGGCCATCCGGCATTTGCAGTGGATACCCATATCCATCGCCTCGCGCAGCGCTGGGGTTTAACCAACGGCAAAAATGTGGTGCAAACCGAAAAAGATTTAAAACGTTTGTTTCCGCAAAACACATGGAACGCTTTGCATTTGCAAATTATTTATTATGGGCGCGAATACTGCTCGGCACGCAGTTGCGATGGCACTGTGTGTGAAATTTGCCGGACCTGTTATCCAACCCGCAAAAAACCGAAAATTGTCTTGAAGCCTTGAACTTATGATTACGTTATACGGCATTAAAAACTGCGATACCGTCAAAAAAACCCGCACCTGGTTAGAACAACATAAAATCGACTATTACTTTCACGATTTCCGTGTGGACGGTCTAACAGCGGCGCAAGTAAGCAACTGGATTGCAGAAATCGGATTGGAGTCACTGATTAACAAACGCAGCACAACCTGGAAAGAATTGGATGATGCCACCAAAATCAATTTTTCGGAAACCACTGCACCGGCAATTGTTAGCGCAAATCCAACGCTGATAAAACGTCCATTGCTGGATACCGGCAAGCAAAAATACGTCGGGTTTAAAGACACAGAATACGCAAAAATTTTTAATTAATTATTGAAACTATTGTCAGGAAAAATTATGACTCAATTGTACGCACTCGGTTTAGGTATTGGCACCCGGAATTCAAAAGGTGAATGGCTGGAAGTATTTTATGCACTGCCACAACTTAACCCATCAGAAGCCAGCGCAAATGCCATTACCAGGATTGTTGGCTACACAGAAGGCAATCAGGCAATTGCGTTAACCAACAGCCAGGCAGGTGAAATCGCAGAAGCACTTTCCGCCGCTGGTGACATGGCTCAAGCTGACATTGCCAAGGCACTGGTAAATAGCAAGCGTCCATTGGTTGCGACTTTACTTGCGACAGATACCAATCCAGCATCAGTGCCTGAAGGCTATTTGAAGTTGCATTTGCTTTCACACCGTTTGGTTAAACCACACAACACTGTGCTCGCCGGTATTTTTGGTGTGTTACCCAATGTTGCCTGGACCAACCAGGGTGCCATCGATGTCAACGAATTGCCTGCACGCCAATTGCAAGCGCGCCTGAATGGCGATGAGCTTGAAGTATCCTGCGTGGATAAATTCCCCAAGATGACCAATTACGTTGTACCTAAAGGCGTTCGCGTCGCACACACTGCGCGTGTACGCCTGGGTGCTTATCTGGGTGAAGGCACCACCATCATGCACGAAGGCTTTGTCAATTTTAACGCGGGCACCGAAGGCCCGGCGATGATTGAAGGCCGTATTTCCGCTGGCGTATTTGTGGGTGCCGGTTCCGATCTTGGCGGCGGCAGCTCGACTATGGGCACGCTCTCGGGCGGTGGTAACATTGTAATTTCTGTTGGCAAGGAATCCTTGATCGGTGCTAATGCGGGTATTGGTATTCCATTGGGTGACCGCTGCAAAGTAGAATCCGGCCTCTATATTACCGCCGGCACTAAAGTCGTGGTGTTGGATGATGCCGGTAGCGAAGTAAAAACGTTGAAAGCCCGCGAGCTGGCTGGTGTTTCGGATCTGGTCTTTCGCCGCAACTCCATTACCGGCCGCGTTGAAGTGGTAACCAATAAAAGTGCGCTGCAATTAAATACTGCGCTGCACAAAAATTAATTTCGCGGGGCACGATTAATTGCCCCTGATAATAATTGTTCATAAACAGCGGGGCGCGGCGGGCAGCGCCCCAACATAAACAAACGGGCGCAGTAGGCGGCGCCCCAACGAGGCGATAATTATGGGCGCACAATGGAAAGCAAAACACAAAGAAGAAGCCGCTAGTGCAAAAGGTAAAATTTTTACCAAACTCACTAAAGAGATCATGATCGCTGCACGCGCCGGTGCAGATCCGGATATGAATCCGCGCCTGCGCCTCGCCATCGTCCAGGCAAAAAAAGCATCCATGACCCGCGAGACCCTGGAGCGCGCGATTAAAAAAGGCTCTGGCCAACTCGACGGCGCAGCCAGCTACGAAAAAGTAACCTACGAAGGTTATGCACCGCATCAAGTCCCGGTGATCGTTGAATGCCTCACCGACAATGTCAACCGCACCATTTCCAATATTCGCGGATTATTCCGCAAAGGCCAGTTGGGCACCTCAGGTTCAGTTTCCTGGGATTTTGATCATGTCGGCATGATCGAAGCATCACCCGATACCAAAGATGCTGATGCTGAAATGGCCGCTATCGAAGCAGGCGCGCAGGACTTTGAAACCGAAGATGATGGCAATGCGGTTTTTATCACCGATCCAACTGACCTGGACCTGGTATCCAAAGCATTACCGGGCCAAGGCTTCACCGTAATCTCCGCAAAACTCGGCTACCGCCCAAAAAATCCCGTGACCCTGAGCGGCGAAGCCCTCGCCGAAGTCGAAGCGTTTTTGGCTGCGATTGATGACGATGACGACGTCCATGAAGTTTATGTAGGGTTGGCAGGTTAAATAACGAATCTTCTGCTATATTTCGCCTTAGCCGTCTTTTTGACAGCAAAATTTGCCACCCTATATGAAGGGTGGCAATAAAAAGAATATTGCTTATAATAAAAACCGCTTTACCACCATTCAATTGAACCGTAGGGATTACATTACAGTTCACTTATTCATTGACGCCTATTAAGGGAGATACCTCCAATGAAAACCATCTCTGTATGGTCGCTGCTTATTGCCAGCACAATTTTTCTGTCCGCCTGTAGTAAAGAACAACATCCTTGCGGTAAAGGTTCGGGAAAGATTTTGGACGAGGCCAAGTGTGTTGGCCGCACACCTGAATCGTTAAAAGCAGCAGATGAAGATTATTTTGCCGATATGGATTACGGCATCAGCAAGAATCCCCCCGAGCTGGTAAATAGACTTTCTCCCTACATTCCGGGAATTACTGAAGAGCAGGCAGTAAAAGCCATCGCCGAAGGCCGCAACAACTGGATTGTGTGGACTGCAGGCAATGACACCTTATGGAATGAAGTTACCCACGCGAGTGTAGGTAACTCGGATTTGTTAAAAATCATTTCCAACCACCCCGATAAATCATTTAAATATTCACGCGATAACCGTTGGAAATATTTCGGTATCGTCAACGAGCCCTGCTATATCAAGGGCGATAAGCCCAATCCTGATCGTTTCGGTTTGTATCTGGATACACGCGATCCAGGTTGCGCAAAAGACCCTTTTGAAAATGAGCAAAAATACCCGGGGATCGAGATTGGTGCACGCGGCAAAACTGTACCTGTAGGTTCGTATTACGGTTATGGCACCGGCATTGTCGGCCTGCGTTTATTTCCCAACCCGGCTTTTGATGAAGCTGCAAAGGCCAACTGGGATCCTGAGCGTTACTACACCGATCCGTCTTACTATCAAAATAAAAACCTGATCCGCCCTTACCGCGTCGGTATGTCGTGCGGTTTCTGCCACGTTGGCCCGAATCCCACCAATCCTCCGGTTGATCCGGAAAATCCAACCTGGGCGAACCTGAATTCCAATCCGGGTGCACAATATTTCTGGATTGACCGCGTCATGATGTTTGATCCCCATGAGGACAGTTTCCCCACCCAGCTATTCCGTACTTCACGGCCGGGCGCACTGGATACATCCCTTATTTCGTCGGATTCCATCAACAACCCGCGCACCATGAACGCCATTTACAACCTGGGTGCACGTGTGGATATTGCAACCAAATTGGGTAAGGAAAATCTGGGCGGCGGTAGCCTTAACAATAAACAATTTAACCAATTGCCAAACGTGCCTGCGGCCAGCCCGTTAAATAATTTCTTTACGGCCCCTGACACGGTCTTTACCCCACGCGTCCTTAAAGATGGCGCGGACTCGGTAGGAGCCCTGGGAGCGCTAAATCGCGTTTACATCAATATTGGTTTGTTCAGTGATGAATGGTTGACCCATTTCCGCCCTTTGCTGGGTGGACAAAAAATTACGCCGTTTGAAATTGACGTAGCACGTAAAAACTCCAGCTTCTGGGTTGCCAACGAACAGCAGACGCCTAACCTTGCGCTGTTTTTCCTCGCTGCATCCACACCGGACTATCTAAAAAATACGCCGCAAGCTGAGCAATACCTGAGTAAAGATGAAGCTGTGCTCCAGCAAGGTAAAGAAGTCTTTGCCGAAACCTGTGCGCGCTGCCATTCGAGTAAGTTACCCGAAAAAACCTATTCGTTTTTTCCAGAAAATGGCTGTGTAAATTCTACTGCGGATAGAAATTACCTGAAATGCTGGAATGATTACTGGAGCTGGACCCAAACAGACGAATTCAAAACCGCCATGTCTGACATAGTGAAGCAAGAGGATTTCCTGCATAACAATTTCTTGTCCAGTGAACTGCGTGTACCAGTCACCTTGCTCGAAACCAACGCATGCAGCCCCTTAGCCAGCAATGCAATCAAAGGTAATATCTGGGATAACTTCTCTTCCGATTCCTACAAAAATTTACCTTCAGTAGGCTCGATCAATGTGCAGCACCCCTTTACCGGCGCGGTCAGTAATTTTGTTATGCCTGACGGCGGACGCGGCTACACTCGCCCGGCTTCATTAGTGAGCCTCTGGACAAGCGCGCCCTTCCTGGTCAACAACTCGCTGGGAGAGTTTTATTGGAGCGGTAGTGTTGATGACCGGATGAATTCATTTAATGATTCAATCGAAAAATTACTCTGGCCGGAAAAACGCACGGGCAATTTCACGGTAATCAGCAAAAACGGCTTGAAACATCCAGGCACTATTGATGTAACAACCGCCCCCAGCTATTTGCGCTTGCCCGTCGGTTTCTTGCCTGACTTCCTGCAACCTTTGACCGGATGGCTGACCCGCATTGCACCCTGGGCATTTGGCGATGGCGGCGTGCAGCTGGGCCCGATACCACAAGGTACACCGGTTAATCTGCTCTCCAATATCGATATGGAACAGCATGGCAAAGTGCTGCTATTGGCAACCAAAATTAAAAATGATCTCAAAGCAATTCCTGCCAATGCATCTAACGAAGAAGTATCAGCAACCTTTTCCCATCTCGTTGAGCCACTCCTCGAAGTGAGTAAATGTCCTGACTTTGTCGTGGATAAAGGCCACTATTTTGGTACCCAATATTTGCAAGGCGATGAAACCCCGCTGACTGATGAAGAAAAACATGCGTTGATCGAATACGTAAAAACATTCTAAGGAAGGGGTTTCCCATGCAATCTGAATACGAATACATTGTTGTAGGCTCCGGCGCGGGCGGCGGAACTGTGGCCGCCCGTCTGGCTGAAAATGGCAAAAAAGTGCTGGTGCTGGAAGCAGGTGGTGATCCGCTCAAGATGAAGGGCGGGCATCCGCCCAGCCCGGACAAAAACACCCTGCCCGACGACTACCAGGTGCCTTGCTTCCATGCGCTCTCGTCTGAAAACGCAGCAATGAAATGGGATTTTTTTGTTCGTCACTACAGCGACCAAACGCAACAGCTGCGCGACGACAAATACGTAGAAACACTCGATGGTGAAACCGTGGATGGCGTGCTCTATCCACGTGCGGGTTGCCTCGGTGGTTGTACGGCACACAACGCCATGATCACCGTCTATCCTCATAACGAGGACTGGAATTATATTGCCCGGTTAACTGGCGATAATTCATGGGGCGCCGATGCAATGCGCACCCATTTCCAGGCGCTCGAAAATTGTAAACACCGGCCGCTCTATCGGTTCTTGAGCAGGTTGGGCTATAACCCTACGCGCCATGGTTTTAATGGTTGGTTAACCACTGAAGCCGCGCTGCCGTTGGGTGAGGTGGCACGCGACCAACAGTTGATCAGAACCATAGTCAAATCAACCACTGAAGCCTTTGAACATCTGGACGAATCGGTCCAGAACCTTAAATGGCAAAAACATGGCCTTGCAGATCCCAACGACTGGCGCCTGGTGCAAGACAATGCCTGGGGCGTTCGCTACCCGCCCCTGGCTACCCACAACCATACGCGCAATGGTTCCCGTGAACGCTTGTTGGATGTAGCAGCGCGCTTTCCAAATAATCTCACCATCGAATTAAATGCATTCGCAACACGAATTTTATTTGATGAAAACAATCGCGCTATAGGCATTGAATATCGTAAAGGCGAACGGCTTTACAAAGCCCATAGCCTTCCACGCAATACCAACAGTGAAGTAAAACAAGTGTACGCGAGCAAAGAGATTATTCTTTCTGGCGGTGCGTTTAACACGCCACAATTGTTGATGCTCTCTGGTGTGGGCCCCGCCGCCGATTTGCAAAAACACGGCATTGAGGTGCGCGTGGATTTACCGGGAGTCGGGAAGAACCTGCAGGATCGCTATGAAGTTGGTGTAGTGAATCGCATGAAATTCAAGAACTGGGAAGTATTGGAAGGTGCGAAATATGAGAAAGGCGATCCACAATACGAGCAGTGGGAAAAACACCGTACCGGTGTGTACACCACCAACGGTGCCGTATTGGCAGTGATCAAACGTTCGGCTAAAGAACGGCCACTGCCCGATCTTTTTTGCTTTGCGTTGCTTGCCCTGTTCCGGGGATATTTCCCGGGTTATTCGCGCGTAATTTCCGAAAACCTCAACTATCTCACCTGGGCAATATTAAAAGCCCACACCAATAACTCGGCCGGTTATGTAGAACTGAAATCCAACGATCCGCTCGATACCCCCTACATCAACTTCCGCTATTTTGATGAAGGTAATGACACGCGCGGTGAAGACCTGAAATCGGTCGTCGATGGTATTAAGTTTATCCGCAAGCTCACCGAGGAATTAATTGAGTCAGGCCTGATTGCCGAAGAAGAACTACCGGGTAAACAGGTGCAAAGCGATGAAGAGCTCGGCCGGTTTGTCAAAGACAATGCCTGGGGGCATCACGCATCCTGCACCTGTCCGATTGGCAGCGATACCGATCCTATGGCCGTACTGGATAGCAATTTTAAAGTGCGGGGAACACAGGGGCTGCGCGTTGTGGACGCATCAGTATTCCCTAAAATTCCCGGCTTTTTTATTGTCAGTGCTGTTTATATGATCGGTGAAAAAGCGGCAGACGTTATTCTCAACGGAAAATGACCTACGGCATATGCAAGGCTTCGGCCTTGCATATATCTGGAGTTTTTATGTCTTTGTTTAGTTCCTTTACGCATTTTATTTCATGCCGGTTCGGTTTGACCCGTCCCGAGCCTGGCGACAATATCCTTAAAAAGGAAGCGGAATATCTCGCCACCAAGTGGGATGCAGAATTTACCCGCAACCATAAAAATTATATCGATAGTGACTATAAAAAATTTGTCGCAGAAACCTATCCGGCTTTTATTGCCAGGCACAAATATGCCTTCGTTAAAGGAGATACTTTTCCTGCTACCGATCGGCCCAAGTATTCGCTGGCGCTATCAGGTGGAGGTATCCGTTCCGCCGCATTTGGCATTGGAGTTATCCAGGCACTCAACAATGTTGACCTGGCAAATCCTGCCCCGACCAATAGTAACTCGCCAACGGATACGCCCGATAAAGATAATGGATTGGTAAAACCAACCATATTCTCCAAGTTGGTTTATTTATCAACGGTGTCCGGCGGTGGTTACGCGGGCGCAGCATTATCCTGGTGCATGAAAAAATGGGAAGTCTATCCATTCGGGGAAATCAAAAGTTTTTGTGGGACAAAAGCGGAACGGCCCGAAGATAAAACAATTGATTTTGTCGGATGCCATACCGGGCCAATTACCTCGCTCTTGACACCGGCTGACAAGCACAGCAATTCACAAGATGATACCAGTACGGCCGCCCGACCCGGAAGACTTTCGTCAAATGCAATATTGAGCTATATCAGGTTACATGGAAAATATTTAAGCCCTCCGGAGCTACCGCTGTCATCACTCATTGGCTCGGTGATAAATAGCGTTTTCCATTCCTTTATTGCCTACACATTTCTGCTCAGTACATTCATATTTGCCTTGATCTATATTGCAAACAATATATTTCCGGTCGATGTGACTGAGTCCGGTAGTGTTCTTTCAAACCTTTACACTCAGGCGACAACATTTCTAAGAGGAATTTTTAATATAGATCCGAACGGTTCCGGCAGCGAAAAAGCCATTTACCGGTTTGCGTTTTCAATGTTCTTCCTATATTTGGCACTGGCAGGGCTCGCGCTTTTTTTAATTACCTCTTTCAGCTATGGCATCAGCAGCTATTTCACGGGGATTTTTTCTGACAATTATCAATTAAGGATCAGGGTCCAGAAATTATTAGGGTTTTTGGTTAAATTTATTTTCGTAAATATTATATTTATGGCCATACCCATACAAATTGAATATCTCAAACTGGTTCCAGCGGAACTGATGGGCCCCGGCGGAATCGGCGCAGGCCTGACCGCACTGTTTATGTCAATAAATGAATTTCGCAAGCAATTGCAATCATCCACCACCACAAATTCTTATTTTGGCAATATTGTTCGGGATGCGGTTGTCGTATTGTTTATTTATATCTTACTCACCATGAGCTATTTGCTCAGTGAGCTAGGTTACCTGCACTTTCGGGAAAATTGGTCCATTGTCATTTATCTTCTCCCTGCATTAGCGCTCTGCTTTGTAGTGAACATCAACAATATCTCCCCACATCGAATGTACCGCGATAGATTGATGGATACATTTTTAACAGACCCGACTACAGATACTTACGCTTCCCTTGCCAAAAAAGGTCGCCTGGCGAATGAATATCGTTTGGCCGAATTGGATGATGGTAACCATTGGGCGCCCTATCATCTGATTAACACCAATATTATTCTCAACAATTCCCGTAATTCGCAACACAATAGCCGCCTGGGTGATAGTTTTTTGTTGTCACCCAAGTATTGCGGCAGTGATGCAACCGGTTATGTACCTACCAAGGATTTTGCGTTTGGTACTATGACCCTGGCAACCGCAACCTCTATTTCCGGCGCAGCTGCGAACCCCCACTCAGGGGTTGGCGGAATGGGCACGTCCACTACCCCGCTGGTTTCTTTTTTAATGACATTTTTTGGATTGCGTTTAGGTTATTGGGCTAACAACCCAAAGCATGTCCTGAGTCGATTCAAATTTTTCTTTAAACCCAATTACTTTATGCCCGGTGGTTTCAGCCTGCTTAATTTTGGCCACACCGAAAACTCCTCGTATATTGAATTATCCGATGGCGGACATTTTGACAATACGGGAATTTATGAGCTGGTCCGCAGGCGTATGCCCTGGATTATCCTCTCTGACGGTTCTGCCGATATCAAGGCTACATTTGAAGATTTGGGCAACGCCCTGTCGCGGATCCGCATCGATTTCGGGGTGACTATTCGTTTTAATGATCCGGAATTCAATTTGTGTGGCTTGATTCCGGGCAGCAAGGCCGAATCCGTTTTTGACAAAAAATTTAATTTATCAGCACGCGGTTATGCGATCGGTGACATTGTTTATCCGGAGACGCCCGATAGCCCCGCTTTCGTCGGCACCTTTGTTTATATCAAGGCGACTATGACACGCGATCTACCCGGTGATGTGTATGCCTACCAAGCCGATCACCCGGAATTTCCCAATGAACCGACATCAGACCAATTTTTTAACGAGCGCCAATTCGAAGCTTACCGCGAGCTGGGTTATCAGCTCACCAAACAATTAATGCAAAATAAAATAGCAATGGAACGCCTGCCGTAACCCAACATTTTTAATGTGCTAAAAATCCGAATTATCTGAACCAAGGAAACGACTATGCCAACATTATTGAATAACAAACCTAATCGGCCAGGCATAATGCCAAAGCTGATATTGGGCGCGCTCCTCACTGCAAGTACCTACGCCTGGTGTGCCGACCACAACGACCCCAATGCAGTGAATTCTATTTATGCCGATGTGCCGCTAAGCCCGGCCGATCTCTACGACATATTTGGTTATCCCAGCGATGAGAAATCCAATGGTGAAGCCCTGGTTGCGCAATTAACCTTTGCGCCCATGCCGTCGACTGGCGTTTTCGATCCGGACATGATGTACAAAATCCATCTTGCCGGTGCAAAACGCGCGGCCGATTATCAAGGTGAGCAAACCCTGGAAGGTATGCTCACTTACATCGAAACGTTGAAGAAAACCATTCTGGATTATAAAAACGGCGAAATTAAAGTAACGTTTAATGGCAAAGGCCAGGCGCGCGTTGATTTTTTGAATTTCCCCGACGGAGACTTCCATGAAATTGTCGAAACTAACCAGGTTGTTACGATTACCAGCCCCAAAGGCCATCACATAAAAACGTTTATCGATTTTTCCGCTCAATTAATTATGCCCCGCAGTTTTACAAAGTTCCGGTAGAAAAATATAAAACACTGGCGGAATTACCGATCCCGAAAACCTTGTTGGAATTGGAAGGTAATGACTTGTTTAATTACAATCCACAAAACCCGGAATTGGGCTGGACAGTTAAGGAAGACCTTCCCGCAGGACCCTATGAGTGGAAGGGGACACGCTATAAAAAAGATGCAAACGGAAATTATCGCTTTGTTTATGACGGCCGTGATGCCCAGGCCGGACGCAATATCAATACGGTTGGATTTGAAATTCCGCTCGCGTTTATCAGCAAAGAACCTGCAACTGACCGCATTGTAAGAATGTGGGGTGGCAGCTATGTGCGCAAAGCTTCAAGCCTTGTCAAAGCCCACGCACCCAGCGCCGTTGGCAGCGCATGGTTAGGCGTTAAAAATATGTTCACTAAAGAACTGGAGTTCAACAATCGCGATAGCGATTACAACCAGGTGGACCATGATGGCGTACCTTTTTCTGACGCCGCATTGAGTATGCGTTATGACAGTCACGTCGGTGTTGCCAACCTGAAATACTTAAGGGAATTTACCACGCGTTTTGCCCATCTGGGTTGGGGTTTTGGCCCTTCAGTATCGGCCCTGGGTTTGCCTACCTGCTTTGATCACAGTAACTCCCCTGTTTCTGTACATAAAACCTATACCCTCGCTACACAAGCATTTCCCCGGGTTAAAAATTGTTTCTTCCAGAAATTAAATATGCCCGATAACAGTTGGAATACTTCGGGCAAAGCAATTCCGCTGCGTTATACCTTTGAGGTCTTTTTACCTAATCTCACCGCTGTGGATATGGATACCAACGGTACCTGGCCGTTTGGACGCCGTCCGGAAGATCAGGTCGCAACCCGGTTTCTAGCTACCTTTCTGGATATGAAACAAAACTGCGGTGCTACAGCGTGTAACGTTGAAACATTGAACGAACCTGCGCTGTGGGAGAGTGCACCGATCGAACCCAAAACCGTGCCTAACCCACGCTTTAATGACAAAGCATTTTTGCCAGAATTTCCTTATCTTGCAGAACCCTGGCCGGAACATACAACCTATCCAAAGGAGTAACCAGTCGTGACCCAGATGAGCGCAGCCAATAGCACCGTTAATCCAGCATCATTTACTTCTTATCGATTACTACGGGTGATCATTGCGCGCTCACTGGTGCTGTTATTTGCAGGTATAGCCCTCACGGCATATCTGCAATATCCCCGCGAAGCTACACCGCGGGCAAGCTTCCAGGGTGACCTGGTGCGTATCCAGGAGGCGATGGCGCAGCTAAAGCCGAATGAACCCAAATACGCTTTTCTACAAGTTCAAAAAGCACAATTGACCGGAAATTTTGCGGATTTTTATCAAGCCAACCAATTGCTGGAAGCTTTTCCCGATGACCGCGAATTAATATTGTTGCGCGCAAAAATTGCCCTCAGCATGCACGATGTCACCCGGGGGGGAAAACTTTTCGACCAGTTAAGTCATTATCCAAATGACACACGCACCGAAGATTTGGCGATCGACATTGCCCTGCAACAAGGGCAATATCATCAGGCGGTTGAAACACTCACCTTACGTTTGCAGCGCGATCTACAATGGAGCGATCTGGCCCGCTATGCCTATCTCGCACATAAATTTGGCGACTCTGCCGCTGCCGACCAATATTATGTCAGGGCACAAGAACTGCTTTCCGCCAAACAAATAAAAGATTACGCATGGCTTGAATTGCAGCGTGGCATTATAGATTTGGAAAACGGACAACACCCCGAAGCGCTCGCTCATTTTGAACTGGCAAACCGTGCGTATCCCGGTCATTGGTTAATTGAAGAACATCTTGCGGAAACCCACGCGCTATTAAACCAGCCACAAAAAGCCATCGCGCTATACGAAGGGGTTATCCAACAATCCGATAATCCGATGTACTTTTTTGCGCTGGGAGATTTGCTTGAAGCAACAAAGCCCACCCGGGCCAATGGACTTTTTAGCGCAGCAGAGGAACATTTCCAACAGCGCTACTCCCGCTATCCCATGGCAGCCGCCGGGCACATGATGGATATCTGGATTGAAGAGCAGCAGAAAAATCCAACCGCTGAAAGACGCACGCGTTTATTGCAGTTATCGGAAATGAATTTGGTGCACAGGCCCAATGCGGACTCCCTGATCCAACGTATTAACGTGCTGATATTGGAAGGCGATGTGGAGGCAGCAAAGCAGCTTACAGTATCCTTGTTAGCTACCCCATGGCGCACCGCTGAGGTCGCTGAACTTGCCGATAAGTTTGGGTTGGATTTACCAGGGCAACTATCAATGCAATTACCTGCTGAAATTGTCACTAACCAACAGCTATAACTGAATGGTAATGATTTACTGGTGTTTATTTGCTGGTAAAAATTACTTAATTAGCAGGCCATAAAACTCTTATGCTCTGTTTTGAACAAAGGAAATGATTATGGTCTCGCTACGGGATATCGCCTGCATTACCGCACTTTGCATCAGTTGCGCTGCTTGTGCGCCCAATACTATTTACCGGCACAACTTTTCTGATTGCAATGCAACAACGGCAGAAGAATGCGCCACCAATTCTATTGTTAATTATTTTCCCGGCCAGGATAACGAATTTCATTTGGGTTACGTGGAGTTCGATGATCAAGGCCAGTTGCGTGATCGCGCGCAGCTGGAAACATTGTTAACTAACTACAGCGGGCTAGCAGCCGAAAGCGATGTCATAGTTACAGTATTTGTCCATGGCTGGCATCACAGTGCAGCTCAGGATGATAACAACGTAGACCACTTCAAAGCGCTACTGGAAAAAGTGGCCCGCAATGAAAAGCTGATGAGTAAAATGTTACAGCGTGAAGAACGCAAAATACTCGGTGTTTACGTTGGCTGGCGTGGCGACTCCATTACCATTCCTGTGATCGAGCACGCTACCTTTTGGGACAGGAAAGAAGTTGCCCATGATGTAGGCCTGCAAGGTGTTACTGAAGTCCTGTTACGTCTCGAAGAAATTACCAATGTTAAAATCGGGCAAGAAGAAGAGCCCCGGCCACAAAACAGCCGTTTGATAACCATCGGCCATAGCTTTGGGGGAGCTGTGGTATTTACCGCCCTGCAACAAGTCCTCGCAGACCGCTTTGTCGATAGCCACAGAAATAAAACCTACGTTGATGATGCGAAAGGCTTTGGTGATCTGGTGCTGCTGGTGAACCCGGCATTTGAAGCCATGCGTTACTCAACACTTTACGATATTGCCCAGCAAGACTGCCGACCCTATGCACTATCCAAACAACTGCCACGCTTGTTGATACTTACCTCGGAACAAGACGATGCTACAGGCATGATTTTCCCACTCGGGCGATTTTTTAGCACGGTGATGGAAACCCACCAGGAACTGCCGCGCTATGAATGCACCGCCACCGGTAAAGCCCCGGTGCTCCTTGATGAGTTTGCCGCAGACAAAACTGCGGTCGGTCATTTCAAACCATTCCAAACCCACTATATGAAACCGCGCGAACAAAAATCCAACCTGGACCAGATGCAACACTTACTAAGCTTACAAGATCAATGGGAATCGCAAACCTATAACGGAACCCTGGAATTCAGCCAGATCCAGCTGCAGCATTTAGGTAAAACCAGGCCGCTAAACCCTTACCTGAATATCTATGTTGATGAAAAAATAATCCCCAATCACAACGACATTTGGGATGAGCAAGTGGTGAGCTTTAT
>JAJQJO010000355.1 GCA_021323495.1 Cellvibrio sp.
TTCTTATTAGTCTGCCTGGGGGCCGCACCTATTGGTAAGCTGCGACCATGGGTGCAATTTTGCAAGATATAAGTAGTTGAATACAAGTGACGAGCTTATTTAGACAAGTTCTATCTTATTGATTTTTAAATAGAAAAAATTGGTAAGCAAAAGGTAAGCGCGAGGTTTTTGTATGGTCAGTGTTTTCATCACCGTTTGCAATATATTCAACTCACATACATCCTCTGGTGTATTGATGAGTGTCTTCTTACAGAACAACCACAAAGGTAAGGTTATGAAACTGTCATATATAAAACGTCCCCTGGTAAGGCTATCACTACTGGTCGTATCATTCGCGTGTCCATTAATAACATTGGCTGCTGAAGCAGCGCCCCTGGATGACAAAGCGCCATTGGTCTACATCAATCAAAACATCGGCTTTAATGTGAAGGGCTACAAATACAAACAAGCAGAATTCCCGTGCGATATAGATAAGGTATTGGTGGACAATCTGGTTGAGACAGCCCACGACGATGGTATACGGCTTGAACCGGTCAGCACTGCCGACAAGATTCTCAACGGGGTGATACCAGTAGTCGCGATCGATATTGAGCAGTTGGTATTAGGTAATGAAGGACGCCAATTCGGCACCAGGCAAACAAGTCCGCTGCCCAAGGTACAAGTGACCGTTGCATTGATAAAAGGGAAGGACGATATGGTCACGGCCAAACACACCTGCGCCATTATGACACTGAATGAATTTACCCCATCGACTAACGTATTGGATATGGGCACCAGCACCAGGCTCTGTTCCGCTACGCGTAAGTGCCTGAAAGATCTCAGTAAGGATGTCGTGGAGTGGGTATCACCCCAAGTGAAGTAAAAACAAGCACTCACACAGAGACCCGCCGGGACAATTGGTGTCGGCGGGTTTTTTATGTGTGATAAGAGGGATAAGGCTTATTGAATCCGGGGTGGGAGGCAAGCTATGGAGTAGGGGCAAAAATCAACTGCGATGCATTTTGGCACTATTTCATGCTGAGGTTTTGCTTTAGTGCAATCAGGCTTCAATACTCTATCGGATGTAGATGAAACGACAGGCTGCGACAGTGATTAGTATCCACGGCTTCGCTGCCATCATTTTTCCCATTGCCGCCGGAGCCTGTGTCTATGCACTCCATAAGCCCTTTATCGCTATCGTTATGTTGTTCCATTGCATTTATGGCGATTCCACTTGGCGCATCGGAAAGGGCTACAACTACTTCCGGGGTTGTGCAAGCTACTGTTAAGGATGTGCCAGTTTCCACGGTGAATCCGTCAACTGAAAAAAAGGGGGATGACGAGCAAAATTCACTGTTGTTTTCCAAAGATGATGGTTGGCTCGATGTGGGGGGCTTTATCGATCAGGCTTACGGTTTCATCCCTCTGGTAATTCCTATCACTGAACCGGCAGTGGGATACGGGGCTACCGTCGGCCTTGTGTTTGTTGACCGTGAAGTGGAAAACGCCGAAGCCGGATTTGGGCGGCCCAACATGACCTTTGTTGGCGGCCTGCAAACCGAGAATGATACCAAAGGTGCTTTTGCCGCTGATTCGCGCTATTGGTTTGACGATCATATGCAGTCATTAATCGGTGGATTTGATATGTCGGTCAATCTGGATTACCACGGCATAGGCTCGGACCCTGCATTGGAAAACGACCCGCAGCGCTACAACATCTCGGCTAATGGCGCCTTTTTAATGGGACGGTATCGGCTCGGCAACTCGCGCTCCTGGCTGGGGCTTGGCTATCTGCTGGCGGACACCCAATTGGAGTTTGCACGGAAACCCGACCAACCGGAATTACCGGGTATAGATCTGGAGAACGAACTGTCCGGGCTCTTGCCGGAATACACCTATGATTCGCGCGATTCGATCTTTACTCCCAACAAAGGGTTTTATTTCAATACTTCTGCGGCTATTTTCTCGCCAGAACTGGGCGGCGATGAGAAGTTCGAGCGCTTATCGCTAACTACTCTCGGGTTCTGGCCAGTAGCAGATAAGATAACGATCAGTGCGGCTGTTGGTGCGGTACACAGCTCTTCCGATACACCGATTTATCTGCGACCTTATATCCAATTACGTGGTGCACCTGCCATGCGATATCAGGGAGAATATGCCGCCCAGATTGAAGCCGAAGTCCGCTGGCAGTTCTGGCATAGGTTCAGCGCAGTGGCTTTTGGTGGAGGCGGAACTGCCGGGAATGAATTCCTGGAACGCAAGCGAACCCGGGAAATCAACACTGGTGGTTTGGGTTTCCGTTACGAAATGGCCCGCAAATACCAACTGCACATGGGGATCGATGCTGCCCATGGCCCTGATGGCATGGCCTACTACCTTGTTTTTGGCAGTGCGTGGATGAGGCCCTAGGCACAATAAAAAATACTGTATAAAATGCTAGTACTGTTTGCGTATACAGGTTTTTGCTGTATGCTGTCTCCAATGGTGTGGTCTTGAATCCACCTGAGTGATCCAAGCCAGAGTTGCCACTTAGAGCTACTCGCAGGTTTCATAACAATGTGTTTCATTATTATTTTTTATGTTGAGGTGTCAGATGGATGCGAATAAAGAGAAGGCGCTGCAGGCTGCATTGAGCCAAATCGAACGTCAGTTTGGTAAAGGCACTGTGATGCGTATGGGCGACAAAGAGCAAGTCGCCATTCCGGCAATTTCTACCGGCTCCCTTGGCCTGGATGTGGCGTTGGGGATTGGTGGTTTGCCCAAAGGCCGGATTATCGAAATCTATGGTCCGGAATCTTCTGGTAAAACAACCCTGACACTGCAAGTGATTGCCGAAGCCCAGCGCGCAGGTGGTACCTGTGCATTTATCGACGCTGAGCATGCGCTCGATCCTATTTATGCATCCAAGCTTGGGGTAAATGTTGAAGACCTGATTATCTCCCAGCCGGATACCGGCGAGCAGGCTTTGGAAGTGACCGATATGCTCGTGCGTTCAGGTGCTGTTGACGTGTTGGTGGTCGATTCGGTCGCCGCATTGACTCCGCGCGCTGAAATCGAGGGTGAAATGGGGGATCACCACGTAGGTTTGCAAGCCCGATTGATGTCCCAGGCACTGCGCAAAATCACCGGTAATATCAAAAATGCCAACTGTCTGGTGATCTTCATTAACCAAATCCGTATGAAAATTGGCGTTATGTTCGGTAACCCTGAAACCACTACTGGTGGTAATGCGCTTAAGTTTTACGCTTCTGTTCGCCTGGATATCCGTCGTATCGGTGCAGTGAAAGAGGGTGAGGAAGTTATTGGTTCTGAAACCCGGGTGAAGGTTGTCAAGAACAAGGTTGCTCCCCCATTTAAACAGGCGGAATTCCAGATTCTGTATGGTTCAGGAATTAACCGTATGGGTGAAATAGTTGATTATGGTGTGAAGTTGGGGCTAATTGATAAAGCGGGTGCCTGGTACAGCTATCAAGGCAACAAAATCGGTCAGGGCAAAAACAATGTCATGAAGTTTTTGCAGGAAAATCCGGTTATTTCCAAAGAGCTTGAACAAAAAGTCAGAATGGAACTCCTGGCAACGCCCGCACTCTCATTAAGCCCTGGCGGTAGTGAAGTAACCGATGATGTGGAAATGTAATTCCAGCCATAATTAGGAAAAACCTCTGTTTACCATCATGGTGCGGAGGTTTTTGTATTTAAGCGTTATTGCTTGCATCCCTGAATGTCGCTCACTATGCTGTCGCCAAGAGCTGTATTGCGCAGGTTAATTTGCGCTAAATCAACAGGATATGCGCGATTAGTGCGCTATCCAACATCGGCAGATGAACGAAATAAAGGTGAGGTTAATCATGAAGCGGATTAGCATTTTGTTGGTGGCAATGGGTATGTTGCTACTTGCTGGTTGTAGCTCCCAGCCTAACGTGGAAACGGATCACCAGGCAGATTTCGATTTCTCTTCATTAAAAACCTTTGAGGTTGCTGAAACAAAACAAAATACGCAGGAAAGTATTCTGGTATCTCCTTTTACCTTGAGCCATATTCATTCGGCGCTTG
>JAJQJO010000356.1 GCA_021323495.1 Cellvibrio sp.
CGACCATGTTCGATCAGCTCGGGAACAACTTCCTTTACGGTGTTTACCGGGATCGCAAAGCCGATACCCGCACTGGCACCACTGGGGCTATAAATCATGGTATTAACGCCGATCAGCTTGCCTTCTGAATTGAGCAGCGGACCGCCTGAGTTGCCCGGATTGATCGCGGCATCGGTCTGGATAACATTGGTGATCTTGCGTTGATTGGGGGAGATAATTTCACGTCCCAACGCACTTACCACTCCCGTCGTAAGCGTGGCATCCAACCCGAACGGATTGCCGATTGCCAGGACTTTGCGTCCAACCCGCAAATCGCCCGAGTCGCCAAGGGGGAGCGCATTGAGCTTGGCTTTTTTTGCATCAATTTTCAGCACGGCGATATCGCGCTCCGGAGCCAGACCAACCACCTCCGCTGGCCAATTGGATTGGTCTTGCAATGTGATGGTGATCTGGCGCGCGCCTTCTACCACGTGGTAATTGGTAACTATGTAGCCCTTGTCATTCCATACAAATCCGGTGCCTGAGCCGCGCGGCACAGTCACCAGATCGAAAGAGTAAGGATCGCGGGCGAGTTGCTGATTGGTAACAAAAACGACACTTGGGCGCGCTGCTTCAAATACTTCGACACTATTGCGTTCATCGTCAGTTGAAAAAGCCTGGACGCTTGCGCTGAGGGCGCTGGCGCCGCTAATAAATGTTAGTCCTGCTAAAAAATTCAGGGTAATCCAGCGCCAGAATCTCATCTCCGGTCTCCGTACCGATTAGGCATTGTCACGCAGGGCTTGGATACGTGCTTCCAGCGGGGGATGGCTGGCAAATAAGTTCCGCATGCCGCCACTTATCCCGAACGCACGCATGCTGCTTGGCAACGGGCTTTCCACGCCTGCATTCATCTCTGCCTGCAAGCGTTGCAAGGCACGGATCATCGAATCGCGGTCTGCGAGGGTAGCGCCGGCATGGTCTGCGCGATATTCGCGATAACGCGAAAAGGCCGCCACAATCATTGATGCAAGAATTCCCAACACCATTTCCGCAACTAAGGTCGCAATCATAAAACCAAAACCACGACCACTTTCATTTTTGAGCAGAACGCGGTCGACAAAGTCGCCGATGATGCGTGCGAAGAACATAACAAAGGTATTTACCACGCCTTGGATCAAGGTCAGGGTAATCATGTCGCCATTGGCAACGTGGCCGATTTCGTGCGCCAATACTGCCTTGACTTCATCGCGCTCAAAGCGTTGCAGCAGGCCGAGGCTTACGGCAACCAACGCGTCGTTGCGGTTCCAGCCAGTGGCAAAAGCGTTGGACTCCTGTGCAGGGAAGACGCCGATTTCCGGCGTTTTAATACCGGCTTTTTGCGCGAGTTCGGTAACAGTGTCTACCAGCCATTTCTCATCGGCATTGCGTGGTTGCGCTATTAACTGCACGCCCATGGTGCGCTTGGCCATCCACTTGGACAAAAACAGGGAGATAAAAGACCCGACAAAACCAAATACAGCGCAGAACACCAACATGCTGGATAAATCCAGGCCGGCCGCTGTGCGGTAGTTGCCGACACCGAGCAAGCTCAGTACCACACCCGCCACCAACATAACTGCGATGTTAGTTAATAAAAACAAGCCTATGCGTAACACGATAATCTCTCCCCTCAATTGATTGGTTCGCTGCTCTATACGCAACGTCAGGGCAGGATATAGGTGCACCGGGACAGAATTTCAATTGCAATTAAGTTAAGAAAGGAAAAAGGATAAGGGCACAAAAAGAAAAATGGCCGCCCCAAGGGCGGCCCAAGCAACCGTGTTAGCCGAGAGACTTTCGGAGAGGAAAGGCTCCAGGGGATGAGAAGAACCAGTAACCGACTTGCAGGGCGATTATCGAATCTACTCGGCTGCTGTACAGGGAGTGCCGTGCAGCAGTGAGTTAACAATAATCGTTCTCATCTTTGTGGTCAAGTATTTTTGAGAAATATTCTCATTTGTTCGGTGTCGCCATTTTTACTTGCAGTAGCTGGTTATTGAGTTGGTTGATTTTGGCTGCCATCTCTTCGATCAGGCCCAGGCAAATTTGTGGTTGGTGTTCAATGAGGGTAATAAATTCTTCCTTACGTACGGCCAATACCGTGCAATCGCTGCTGGCGATCACGGATGCCATACGTGGTTGGCGGGTGAATACCGCCAGTGCACCGAATATCTCATTGGGGTGGATTTCTCCGACTTTAACTCCATCGCAAATTGCATCGGCGGAGCCTTCGAGCAGTGTATAAACACGATCAGCGATATCGCCCTGGTTGATGATGGTTTCGCTTGCACTGAAGTGCAGGAAGCCCGCTGAGGGCTGGAATTCAGCGCGCAATTCCTGGGTGAACGACTGCTCGTAATAACTGATATTGCATAACAGCAAATACGCCCAGTTACGCTGGGACTTTAGATCGCTATTGGCCTGGGTTACCAATGCATCGCGCTCATAGGCCACCAGGGTAACCGGACCTTTGCAACTGAATTGTCCCTGGGGGAGATTGAGAGAACGAGGCAGGCCAAGCAGATCGCCCGCTTCAAAATGCATGATCAATTTGTTGTGGAGGTAGTAATCAACCTGGCCTTCGGTAATTAACAGGGCGCGTGTCGGCGCAATATCGGCAAAAATATCATTGCTATCCGCAACGACGAAAGGCTCATCAGCGGGTTCGACTTGTGCGCACAAAAGCTCGGTGAGGCTGCGCAATTTAGCAGCCAGCTCAGACATAAGGTCAGACTGTTTGGTAGGAAGATGCATAGACCCCTCGGTTACAAAAAAGCGCTAGTTAGGCGCTTTTAGTGTAGCCTGTGTCGAGGAAAAAACTGCACCTAACACCTTGGTCTGTTAACCGAATGTGATTTTTGTGAGCGATTATGCCGTTGCCTGGGAAAAGTTTCCCTGGTCCGGTAATTCGGCTTCGCTGACCAATCGAGCTTTCAAGTCGGGAGGTATATCGTTCCAGTGAACATCCATCAATGCACCTTGAAGCGCATAGAGCATGACTTTGGAGACATTGATGTCACGGGCCCGTATACGGCGATAAGCCTCAACAGCACCGGTGCGTTTAAGATCGGCGTAGGTGTTAATCCCAATTGCGCGGAGGATATTTACCGATGCCATTCCAAGATTCTTTAATTGCAATAACTCACTATGACAGGCAGTCATACAGTGCAATCTCCATTTATTATTATCGGATGTTGTGTTTTTTAATGTTCCGTTTACAGCGCAGGCTTATCTTACATACTTGCATATCATGTGCAATTGTTTTCTCTGGAGTGCCGCACAAAATCGGATAAAAAATGTATTTAAAGCAACGAAATGGCGCGATTTTTTGTAATTTTTTTTATCTATAAACCCGGTTCGGTGAGTTTTTTTCATGATTGATTTGATGGATAAAGTATTGCTTGGAATGGATGAGCGGGAGCTGGTGGACCTGCCTGAACTGTCATGTCGTGTTCATCAGCAGCTGTGTGAATCATTGATTTTTTTGCAGGCGCGCGCTGCCAATGCTGGTTTTATTTTAAAAGTTGCAAGTAGTTATCGCAGCTTTGCGCGGCAATTATTGATTTGGAACAATAAGGCGCGAGGCACGCGTCCGGTGTTGGACGATGCCGGGGAAATAATAGATCTCGACAGGTTATCACCGCGTGACAAAGTGTTCGCAATTTTGCGATGGTCGGCCCTCCCTGGTGCTTCCCGCCACCATTGGGGGACGGATATCGATGTCTACGACGGTTCATCCATTACTCCTGACTACCAATTACAGCTCACGGTTGCTGAAACCCGAGGTGATGGCCCCTTTGCTGGATTTCATCGCTGGCTGGATGAAGAACTGAAACAGGGTGACAGTAAATTTTTTCGTCCATATGCCCGGGATTGTGGTGGTATAGCACCCGAGCCGTGGCATTTGAGTTATACACCGCTCGCGGAGCTTTTTTCGCTGCAATTTAATCAGGAGATCTTGCGGCAACAGCTGGAACAAACCGATCTCGAATTAAAACAAACAGT
>JAJQJO010000357.1 GCA_021323495.1 Cellvibrio sp.
CCAGGCAGCAACCCATCTTGTAGCCATTGACATAGGTACTCGTATTGAATTGCGCCTGAATGTGAATAAGGAACTTGCGGTAGTGCCTTCAGGGCTCTCAGAGAGAGAAATTTTGATACTTGAGAAAGACGATCAAACTGTTGCTGAGTTAAAATAATTTACTGATTTGATCCGCAAAAAATTACTGATATGTCACACCCGCAATGAGTGTGGCATATCAGGTTAAGTTATTAATCCACCATAAGAACAAATGTTATCCTCCTATAAAATGGATATCTGCACTTTTTTAAGCTAAGCATTGCTCGTACTCAATCGGAGTGGTCGTGATTTGGATTAGCTTATTGCAGCGGCTGTGTTTGGAGATAAACTGCTAATATTGGTCTGTCTCCCATATGGTTGCTTGAATGAGTGCTGCGTTATGTTGAATTTTTCCGGAATCCCCTCCGAGTTACTTGCCCCCGCCCAACGCTACTGGGATCAATTTGAAACCGCCATCCAGAGTCAAATCCTTCCACATCCGCGCGATTTATTGCCATTGTCGGTTACTGCTGCAGAGTTCTCCCGGCAGTTGACGCGAGCATTTGTGGCGAGTGAATTTATCGCCAAGACATCGGCCCAGCGTCCGCAGTATTTAATTGAGTTGGTGCACTCCGGGGCGCTGTTTGAGGCGCAAAGCGATGCACATTTAGCGGCATTTGCGGCAGCGGTTAATACATGTAATACCGATACCGAGTTGGATGCATGCCTGCGGCGCCAGCGGCAGATGGCAATGATCCGGATTATCTGGCGCGACCTTAACCGGGTGGCGGATATGCGCGAGGTAACCGCGGAGCTGTCGCGCTTTGCAGATAAATCCATTTTGCTCGCGGCGGAATTCCATTATCGCGCGTTGGAAAAAATGTACGGCACGCCGATTGGGCGTGAATCGAATTTGGCGCAGCCATTTATGGTATTGGGCATGGGCAAGTTGGGCGCGGGGGAATTGAATGTCTCATCCGATATCGACCTGATTTTTACTTTCCCCGAGGGCGGTGAAACCAATCATGCGAGCCGCGCAATCAGCAACCAGGAATTTTTTATCAAGCTAGGACAAAAACTGATTAAAAGTCTGGATACAGTCACTGCTGATGGTTTTGTGTTCCGCGTCGATATGCGTTTGCGTCCGCACGGCCAGAGCGGTGCTTTGGCGATGAGTTTTGTGGGCATGGAAGATTATTACCAAACGCAGGGGCGCGAGTGGGAACGCTACGCGATGATCAAGGCGCGCACAGTGGCGATGGCCGGTGGTGAAGGGCAAATTGCTGCGCGCAAATTGCTGGGCAAAATGTTGCAGCCGTTTACTTATCGCCAATATATTGATTTTAGCGCGATTGAATCCCTGCGCGAGATGAAAGGGTTGATTGCACGGCAGGTGCAGCGCAAGGGGATGAATCTCGATGTGAAATTAGGTGAGGGCGGCATCCGCGAAGTGGAGTTTGTGGTCCAGGTTTTCCAATTGATCCGCGGCGGGCGCGATGCGCGTTTACGCAAACGCAAAGTGCCGGTGTTGCTACCGTTTTTAGAGCAGGAGAATTATTTACCGCCGGGTGCGGGTGCGGCATTACTTGAGGCCTATATTTTTTTGCGCAATACCGAGCATGCAATTCAAGGTTATCAAGATAAACAAACCCAATCTTTACCGGTTGATGTCGTCGGCCAATTGCGTCTCGCCTGGGCGATGGGTTTTGAAAATTGGGACAGTTTTTTTGCAACCCTAAGTGCCTATCGTCGACGGGTAAACGCTGAATTTAAATCGGTGATCGCTGCGCCTGATGAAGAGGATACTGTCGATCAAAAAGCCTTGGGTTTTTGGTTGGGTTTATGGGAGGGAAGTCTGCAAGGGGAGGACGCTGTCCATGCATTGAATGCGCGCAACATCGAAGGGCCGGAGGCCTTGCTGAAAAATCTCGCGGACCTGCGCGAAGGCCGCGCGGTGCTATCGATGCAAGCTAGCGCACGCACGCGCCTTGATGCGTTTATCCCGCGCCTGCTGCAAGTGATTGTGCACGAAGCCTTTGGCCCCAGGCTGCCAATTACCATCGCTGAGACGTTTGCGCGCATAGTCCCGTTGATCGAAGGTGTTGCGCGCCGCAGTGCCTATTTGGTGCTGCTGGTGGAGAACCCGACTGCAGTTCAGCAACTGGTGAAACTTTGTGCGGCCAGCCCCTGGATCGCCGACCAGATTGCGCAGTATCCAGTGCTGCTCGATGAATTGTTAACGCCGGAAAGTTTGTATGCCCCACCGGATAAAGACTTGCTGCGCGACGAGTTGCGCCGCGATGTGCTGCGCTTGAATTGGGACGACCTTGAGGGCCATATGGAAGCCTTGCGTTATTTCCGCTCGGCCCATGCGCTGCGGGTGGCAGCGAGCGAAGTAAGCGGCGCGCTCCCATTAATGAAGGTGAGCGATTACCTTACGTATATCGCTGAAGTGGTGTTGGAGCATGTGCTGAACCTGGGTTGGGAGCACTTGGTCGAACGTCACGGCCGTCCGCGCCGCAGTGACGGTTCAGTTGATGCCGCGCCGGATTTTGTCATTGTCGGCTACGGCAAGCTGGGAGGCATTGAGCTGGGGCATGGCTCGGATCTGGATCTGGTGTTTATCCATAATGCTGACTCCAATTTGCAGACTGACGGTGAACGCCCGATCGACAACACAACTTTTTATACCCGTCTTGGCCAGCGCATTATCCACGTGCTCAATACCTACACGCCCTCGGGCAAGCTTTATGAAGTCGATATGCGTTTGCGCCCGTCGGGGAATTCGGGTTTGCTGGTTTCATCCCTCACCGCGTTTGAAAAATACCAGGCTAATGAAGCCTGGACCTGGGAGCACCAGGCATTGGTGCGCGCCCGGGTAGTCGCAGGTGATCCGGTGCTTGGCGAACTATTCGAGCAGGTGCGTCAGCGCATCCTTACGCGCGAACGGGATCTGGGCAAATTACGCGCGGATGTCAGCGAGATGCGCCGTAAAATGCGCGAGCAGTTAGGTAGCGAGGTAAAATCCAAACCAAACCATCTAAATGCACCGAAAACGCCCGCGTTATTTAATTTGAAACAGGATGCCGGTGGTATCGTGGATATTGAATTTATGGTTCAATACGCGGCTTTGGCTTGGGCGGCTAGGGAGCCCAAGGTCATCCGGTACACGGACAACATTCGCATACTCGGATCACTGGAAGAGGCAGGCTTACTCGATGCCCAGTCCGTGGCCCACCTGATCGCGGCTTACAAAGCATACCGATCCACCGGGCACCGCCTCGCGCTACAGCGTCAGGAGGCGGTACTAGAAGGCGACAATCATTTCCTGACCGAACGCGCGCAAGTCACCGCTTTGTGGCAGCAGTTAATTGATCACGATTGATGGGCGCCTCGAATACTGAGTGGTGCGCGGCTGTGGCCGCGCCTGACAATCCCCCGAATACATAGAATTTTTTTCTAATACAGAATTTTGGAGCTGCTATGTCTTTTGCCGATCGCGACGGCGTTATATGGCTTGATGGTGAACTCATTCCCTGGCGCGATGCCAAGGTTCATGTGTTAACCCACACTTTGCATTACGGCATGGGCGTTTTTGAAGGTGTGCGTGCCTACAACAGTGCAAATATGGGCACCAGTATTTTCCGTTTGCAAGAACATACGGACCGCCTGTTCCGCTCTGCGCATATCATGCGTATGAAAATGCCATTCACGAAAGATGTTGTGAATGAAGCCCACAAAATGGTGGTGCGTGAAAATGGATTGGCGGAGGCTTATTTGCGCCCTATGGCGTTTTACGGTTCCGAAGGCATGGGCTTGCGTGCTGACAATTTGAAAGTACATATCATGGTTGCTGCCTGGCACTGGCCTTCCTATATGTCGCCGGAAGCGCGCGATCAAGGCATCCGTATACGCACCTCCAGTTACACCCGCCACCACGTGAATATTTCCATGTGTAAAGCGAAAGCCAATGGTCACTACATCAACTCATTGTTAGCC
>JAJQJO010000358.1 GCA_021323495.1 Cellvibrio sp.
TTCAGCGCTGGCCTCAAGCAGTGTTTCCCACTCATCTTTTTCCGATTCATCAAACTTGAATTGGCCGGCCCCTATGCCCAGGCTCCCCATTAAATAAAGGCCGGGTAAACGCTCGTGATTAAATCCAGCCAGGCCCATGGAAACCGTTTCCAGTGTGGCATCGGACGTGGAGTAATCGAGGTCGGCGATATTGTGCTGCACGGCGAGATAAACCGGATCGTAAATTAATTTTGCACCCAGCGTATGATCGTAATTCATATCGTATGGTTGGTAGTCATCCTCAAAATAATCAAGGTTGTCCTCTGCGTCATTAATGGTGCCCAGGGGTGAGTATTTGAGCTGTAGGGATAAAGAGGATTCCTGGGCAAAGACCGGCATGCTGGCCAATACAATCATTATTGCAGTCATCATGAATTTCATTGGTTATTCCTTGCGGCCATTCTGCTCGCTGGTTGCTGCATGCATATCAATATTGCACTGCCTGCTGTTATTTAATTCTGGCTTTGGCTTTGGCTCTGGATTTGACCCTGACTAAAATCGTCTTCAATGCGGCGCACATCGACTGACACAACTAATTGCGGTGAATGACCGCCCCCAAATATAACGCCTTTGAGTGGTGCTACATCCGAGTAGTCGCGCCCCCAGGCGGTGGTAATGTGTTGCTCGCCCGTGATTTTATTATTGGTTGGATCAAATTCATACCAGCCTTCACCGGGAGAATAGACGGCAAACCAGGCGTGAGTCGCATCGGCGCCGATCAGTTTTTCTTGGCCGGGTGCGGGCAAGGTTTCCAGATAACCACTCACGTAGCGCGCGGGAAATCCCAGTGAGCGTAAACAGCCAATTGCAAAATGCGCGAAGTCCTGGCACACACCGCGCTTGTGTTTAAGTACATCGGCAAGGGGGGTGGCAACATCGGAAAATTCCGGATCGTAAACAAAATCGGTAAAAATCCGCTGGGTTAGTTCCATTACTGCTGACAAAAATGGCCGGTCATCAGTGAAGGAGGGCGCGGCGTATTCAGCCAGGTCAGGATGCTGCTGTACCATGGGGGAATCCAGCATAAATTCGCGCGCGCAGAGTGTTTCCCAATCCTTGCTGTGCTTGAGTAAATATTTCACGTAGGTGCAGGGATTGCCAAAATCCAGATTGATATTGGCCAGGCTATCTTTGGTGCTGATGTCGCTGATGATACTGACATCCAATTCGGTGTGATCTTTTTCAATTGAAAATTGCAGAAACTGATTGCCAAAATAATCAATGCGCGTCGTGCGTGTGGTGGCTGTGGGGGACACTTTTATTTCAATGTTGTCGATGCGCTGCCGTTCGGTAGAACGCGGCAATACATAGGCGAGGTTGTAACAATTGCTAACCGATAGTGCGTATTGGTAGCGGGTGCTGTGGCAAATGCGATATTTCATGCGGCGACCTGTTTCATACAATTAGCTTTTTCATAACTGATCCTGCCATTCACTATTTTTGACTAGCAGTTGCGGCCCTTCAGTGTGATCAAAATAGCGTTGGCCAATGGCTTTGGCGGCAGTGCCAATTAAATATTGCAGGCGCGACAGCAGTTGATCCAGTTCGCTGCGAATACCGTTGGCACTTTTAGCCAGGGTTTTGATATCACTTAACTTTAACGCCGTGGTCGCTTCCAGCAGTAATTTATGTTCAGTGCTGAATTCATCGCGGTGATCAGGTAGCTCGGCAAAGTGATGTTCCAATTGCGTCAATTGATAAATCAATGAGCGCGGATTTTTGCTGTTGAGCATAATCATTTCCAGGCTCTGGTCTATGCGGATACCATTCTGGTAGCGGCGGCGGTAGGGAATTAATGCCTCGCCACAGAGCAGGCTGGATTCAATCAGCGTTTCCTGTTCGATCTCATCAAAGTTGGTGACGAGCAGCGAGCGCAGTGTATTCACGATTTGTAATGCGCGTTCGAGGCGGCGCCCCATTTCCATAAAGTGCCAACCGCTCCCGCGTGTCATGCTTTCGTGGATTAATCCGGCAAAGGCGAGCAGGGTGGTAATGAGCGGTGCCAGGGCTTCTTCCGGGGCCGAGAGCGCATCGGGTTCCAGTGCCAGTTTTAATTGCTCCAGCTCATCGCCAATATCGTTAATCACGCGTTGGGTATCGCTGGATAATTGTTCTTTAACTTGCTCCGCAGAATGGATCATCGCGATTAAATTATTGGCCACACTGCCGAGCCGCTGTTGGTCCAGGATAATGGAGATCATTTCCGGTTCCGGATTTTTCAGCAGTGCCGTTTGCAAACTGGTAAAGCCGGGATAGGTCACGGTGACGTGCGTGACGGCGCTCAGCAGAGTGCGGCATACAGCCTCGGATAATTTTTCGGTTTTGTTTAATTGGATAAATACGGTGCGCAGTAACCGCATTGCGGATTCGGCGCGCTCGGCGTAGCGCCCCATCCAGAATAAATTTTCCACTACCCGGCTGGGCAGGGCGCTGGTGCCTTCATTGGCTGGCTGGGGGTCGACCGGGCGCAGGCTGATTTGTTTTTCCGGTTCGGAGGCGAGTACCCAGGTGTCTTTGGAAATTGATCCGCGCTGGTTGGAAATAATTTTTTTATCGGCGTCGAGATTGACGCGCGTGAGTCCGCCGGGCATTACTGAATAGGAACTTTCGCTCGCGACCGCAAAGGTGCGCAGGACAGATGCGCGCGGCTGTATTTGGCCCTGGTGCCAGGTAGGTGTTTGCGCACCGGCAACATATTCCTGCGCAACATATTGCAATGGATTTTTACGGATGCGATTTTGCCATGCCTGCAATTTGGTATCGTCCAGTTCGGCGCCGTAGACTTCATACAAACCCGGTTTGCGATAAGTGGGTTTGATCAATAAATTACTTAAATTTTTACACACATATTCCAGGTCATCGCTATTGCCGCACCACCAGGTTTTTACCGATGGCATTTGCAGGTTGCGTCCAAGCAGGGCTTGCGCAATCGCGGGTAAGTAGCGCAATAGCGCCGGATTTTCCAATACGCTGGAGCCGAGTGGATTGGCAATGGCGACATGCCCCATGCGCGCCACTTCCAGCAGGCCGGGCACCCCTAACCGCGAGTCCCCTTTTAATTCGACCGGATCGCAATAGATATCATCCACACGGCGCAAGATCACATCGACCCGCTTTAAGCCGTCGAGCGCTTTCATCCACACATAACCGTTGCGCACACTCAGGTCACTGCCTTGTACTAATTGGAAGCCGAGATAATTGGCGAGGTAGGCGTGCTCAAAATAAGCTTCGTTATAAATACCGGGGGTGAGCACAACGATGCGCGCGACCCCCCCGTTAGGATTTAACTCATGCAAGCGCTGGCGCAAGTGCGAAAAAAATAATGACAGGCGATGCACATGGCTATCGCGAAATAAACTGGGGAATACCCGGTTCATCACCGTGCGGTTTTCCAATGCGTAGCCGGCACCCGACGGTGCCTGGGTGCGGTCGGCCATCACGCGTATATTGCCATCGGGCGCGCGGACCAAATCTACACCGTGCAAAATAAGTTGGTGATTGCCGTGCAATTTTATTTGCTGGCAGGGGCGCAAAAAACCATGGTGGGAAAATAATAATTCGGGTGGGATTATGCCCTGTCGTACCAGCTTGCGTTCGCCATAAATATCTTGCAGCAATGAATTAAATAATTCCGCGCGCTCAACCAGCGCAGTTTCGATCTGGTTCCATTCATCACTATTAATTAATAAGGGAATTGGATTGAGTTGCCAGCTTTGGTTAGCATCCGGCTCATCGTAAATTTTGTAGGTAGCACCATCGTCGCGCAAAATGCGACGGGTTTTTTTCTGGCGCTCTTCAATGGCATCCTTACCCAGGCTTTGCAAACTGTGGAGCAAATAGCGCCAGTGAGGGCGGATCCTGCCCTCGTCGTCATAGGCTTCATCCACGCCGGTAGGGGGCGCGGAATAAATAAAAGCTTTGATATCAGCTGTATCGACCGGATTTTCCATAAGCG
>JAJQJO010000036.1 GCA_021323495.1 Cellvibrio sp.
CCCACCGCATCAAAGTATGGTGGTCAGTGCAGATGAAAATGCGTCAGGGGAGCTCTCCTTTACCCGTTATGATTACAAATGGGAAAACCGCCAGGTTTCAAATGTCATTCCCAACCGTATAACCCATATAGATCAAGTAGATTTTATGCGTATGATGTTTGATTGCAGCACTACCTGCTAATTACCCTTCCTTTACTATTTACGATTTAAACTATCCAAAAGCCGCAACTTACCTTGCGGCTTTTTCATTTAAAAACTGTTTTATTCATAAATGCCAGAAGTATTGGAGCTGTGCTACTTTTAAACCAATAACCCTAAAAGATATATCCGACGAGTAGCGCTTATGCATATCAAACCCTACCTCACCAAAGTCCTGCAATGCGGGGTTCTAGCATATCTGATGAGCGGAGCCCCATATCTAGCCGCCGAAACCAAAACCCTCGTCACCAATATGAAATCCAATGTGCAAACGGATTACATGAATGGCCTACTTAAGTTGGCATTATCCTATTCAGATGAAAATTATGTTTTTTCAACGACCTCTGAAGTCTATTCACGGCCGCGAGTGATGGAATCGGTTAAATCGGGTGCAATTTCGGTGATGTGGGGCGGAACCTCAGAGGAAATGGAACGTGATTTTCTTCCTATTCGGATCGATGCTTATCGCGGATTGATGAATCATCGCCTGCTATTTATTCGACAAGGGGATCAGGCACGCTTTGATCGTATCAAAACCCTGGATGACCTTAAACACATTCGTTTTGGCCAAGGGCGAAGCTGGCAGGACGCATCCATATTGGAAAGCGCAGGCCTGGAGGTAGTCAAAGCCACCAAAAAACCCAGCCTTTACCATATGCTCGACGGTGGACGTTTTGACGCATTTCCACGTGGAGCCAACGAAGTCTGGACCGAGCTCACAGCCTTTCCGGACCTGAAACTGACCGTAGAAAAAAACCTGGTATTGATTTACCCCCTGCCCACCTATTTTTTTGTAACCAAAAAAGATCCCGAACTAGCCAGGGATATTGAATTCGGACTTGAATCTGCCATCAGCGACGGGGCATTCAATAAATACTTTTATACCAGTCCCGAAGTCCAGGAAGCCCTTGAAAAGGCAGATTTGGCTAATCGCCGAGCGATCCGGATCAACAACCCTTATCTCCCCAAAGCTACGCCTCTGGATCGCAAAGAATTATGGCTTGATTTGATGGGCGAGCGACAAGCGACTTATCAGGTAAAACCCGGCGATAACAATTCATTACCTGACCAATAACGATACAAAGGAAACTTTTGCAAGAATCGAGAATCCCAAACATCAGTGCCAGTGCACCGGCCAGCGATAGAGCAGGTTTCAGCTGCCTTTAACGATGCAATTCCGCTATAGTAAGCTCTGTTCCGCTCCATACCCCGATGTAGCGGGTTATCATGATCAAGCTGGTTAGACTGCTACACATGACGCGCTTCAGGCGCGCATTGACCTTTTGAGACGCACTTATGCAAATTGTTGTTGTGAAATCGCTGAAATTCTTCCTGTTTAGCCTTTTTGTCAGTCTGTCTGCATCGAGTTTTGCTGACAAAGTTGTTCCTCTCAAACCGAACCCCGAACAGAGCAAAGCGGCGATTGACCTGGTACAAAAGCTTGGTACCGAGCACTATCGTGACCAGGAACTTAATGATTCCCTCTCTTCACGATATTTTGATGAGTATCTAAAATCACTTGATAGTGCCAAAAACTTCTTCCTTCAATCCGATATAACGGAGTTCGAGAAATATCGAAGGACTTTTGACGATGACTACAAAGCAGGCAAGCTCGATAATAGCTTCGTCATCTATAATCGTTTTAATGAACGCATGATTGACCGCCTTGAAAAAGTAGTAAAAACGCTGGATGACCCCAAAGCCAAATTTGATTTTGATGTAGAAGAATCAATCGCACTTGACCGCGAAAAAGCCCCTTGGCCCGCTAATCAAGCAGAAGCCGATAAGCTTTGGCAGCAATATCTGAAATCCAATTTGCTTAACTCAATTCTGTCAGGTAAAAAACTTGAGGAAAGTAAAACCACGCTGCGCAAACGTTACGCCAACCAATTGCGTCGACTAAAACAACAAACTGCAGAAGAAGCTTTTAGTGTGATGATGAATTCTCTCACTATGCTCTACGATCCACACACCAATTACCTTTCACCTGAAAATGCTGAAAACTTTGATATCAGCATGTCACTCGAACTTCAGGGCATTGGTGCAGTGTTACAAAGTGATGAAGATTACACCAAGGTTAGTAGTCTGGTTGTAGGCGGACCGGCGCAGAAGCAAGGCCAATTGAAACCCAACGATAAAATTGTCTCGATCGCACAAGGTACCGATGGTGAGTTTGTTGACGTGGTAGGTTGGCGGCTGGACGAAGTGGTAAAACTGATTCGCGGTCCTAAAGGTACAATCGTACGCCTGGAGGTAATTCCATCTGACCCCACCGCAACGGCTAATAAAAACATCACTATTAAACGCGAGACAGTAAAGCTCGAAGATCAAGCAGCTAAAAAAGCAGTATTTGAAGTCAAGAATGGTGACGCTACTTTCAAGCTCGGTGTGATTGATATTCCCACTTTCTATATGAATTTCGAGGCCTATCAAAAAGGCGATCCCAACTATAAAAGCACCACACGTGATGTGTATAACCTTCTCAATGAATTAAACAAAGAAAAAGTAGACGGCGTAATTATTGACTTGCGCGATAACGGCGGCGGTTCCTTGCCCGAAGCAGCCATGTTGACTGATTTATTTGTCGATCCAGGTCCCGTTGTGCAGATTCGCCAGAGTGACGACACTATCTCGCGCAACTATCGCGCTTACCAACCAGCAATGTATCGTGCACCTGTTGCGGTCCTGATTAATCGATTAAGTGCTTCCGCCTCAGAAATTTTTGCTGGTGCAATTCAGGATTATGGCCGCGGCATCATTATCGGCTCTACCACTTTCGGCAAAGGTTCGGTGCAAAACCTTGTCGAATTAAAACACGGTCGGTTAAAAATTACTGAAGCCAAGTTCTACCGTATCTCTGGTGACAGCACCCAGCATCGCGGTGTGATTCCCGATGTGCAATTGCCCAACCTGTTAGATCCGGATGATATTGGCGAAAGTAGCTATGATAATGCCCTGCCCTGGGATCGGATCCATCCGGCACCGCATCAGAATTACTACGATATCAGCAAATATTTGCCGACAATTGAAACAGACCATCAAGAACGCATGGCACAGGATCCGGATTTTATTTTCCTGAACAAACAAAGTGCGATGTTTAAAGAAGCAGCGGCAAAAAAAGAAGTATCGTTGCGTTTAGCCACCCGCCAGGAAGAACAAAAACAATTGGAAAAACGCGCCCTGGATATGGAAAACCAAAAGCGTATCGCCAAAGGTGAAAAACCTTACGCCGACTATGCAGCACTGAAAGCAGCAAATGGTGGTGATGAAGACGAAGATGCGCCGCCCAGAGAAGCAGATAAAGAAATCAATCCGAAAGAAGACCCATACCTTATGGAAGCAGGTCACATACTGGCTGACTTTATCGATCAAATAAAAAGTCCCGAGAAGAAAGTCGCCAAGCAATAATTGTTCAACCAACACCCGTTAATGCCACACAAAACACCTGATCAGCAATGTTCAGGTGTTTTTTCATCACAGAGTCATTTATGAAAGCTATTTCATTCAACGTCAACAGTATCAGAACCCGCCTGCATCAATTGGAAGCAGTGATTGAGAAACACAATCCGGATTTCATCGGCCTACAGGAAACCAAAGTAAACGATCCGGATTTCCCTCTCGACACTATCCAGTCTATGGGTTATCAAGTCGAATACTTTGGCCAAAAAACCCATTATGGTGTGGCGATACTTTCCAAGCATCCATTCAAAAAAGTGATCAAAGGCTATCCAGGTGATGAAGAACTGGCTCAACGTCGATTCATCGGCGGCGTGTTTGACACTCCCATTGGTGAGGTAACGCTTTTGAATGGTTATTTTCCTCAAGGCGAAAGCCGCGACCACGCGGTGAAATTTCCTGCCAAACGAAAATTTTATGCCGATTTGATTAGTTATTTAAAGAATGCAGAAAATGCCAATCAACAAATTATCGTCATGGGTGATATGAATATTTCCCATCAGGATATTGATATTGGTATCGGTGAGGAAAATCGCAAGCGTTGGCTGCGAACCGGTAAATGTAGCTTCTTGCCGGAAGAACGCGAGTGGCTAAATGAACTATTGGCTTGGGGCTTAAAAGATAGTTTTCGTGAACACAATCCTGAAACCAATGATCTATTCAGTTGGTTTGATTATCGCAGCGGCGGCTTTGAAGACAATCCTAAACGTGGCCTGCGAATCGACTTGATTCTTACGACGCAATGTTTATTAGAGAAATGTGTTGCGACTGGTATCGATTACGATATCCGTGGTATGGAGAAACCATCGGATCACTGCCCCATCTGGATTGAATTCAAAAACTAGCAAAGAGTTAATGCCCGTGAAGTAATAGGCTCGCGGGCAATGTGATGTTTCATTAGTTTAAGCACCATATCCACACATTTTAGGCAAATGTTCTTTTAAAATTTCAGCCAATCTACGTGTTGCTGGCCCGGCAAAATCACGGTCAGCAAAGGTCAGGTAGGTCGTCACTTCACGCACTGATCCCACCTCTACAGGCAAATATTTCAAGCGCCCCGCCGTAACATCTTCATGGGTATACGCATCCGGCAACCAGGCATACCCCAAGCCCAAGCGTATTGCGTCCAATGAAGTCTTGATATGACTGACGGTCCAACGCTGGTCAGCTTCCTGCCAACCTTCCGTGCGACGACGATATTGACCTGAATCGCGTACGATGATTTGTCGGTGCTGGCGCATGTCTTCGTAGGTAACAGGGCGCCCGAGATGCTGCAGAGGATGATCAGCACTGGAAACACCGTGCATAACCACTGTCACTAATTTCTCGCCCATAAACCCTGTTGGCACCCGCCCGCCAATCGCCAGATCGACCTGACGCTGCAAAAGCGCATCCTCGGTACCGCTTAACACCGACTCAAAAACTTCCACTCGGGTGTCGGGAAAATCCCGGGCAAAAATAGCAAGACATTGCAGAACACGTGCTGGTGGGATAATGATATCGGCCGCGATTTTCACCAAGGGCTCGACGTGAATCGATAAACATCCAGCAGATTTTTCCAGCCGCTCCGCCTGCTCCAGCAATTGTTTTGCGCGGCGATAAAGCAATTCACCCGCGGGCGATGCTACTGCCTTACGCCCCTGTAGCTGGAAAACCTTAACTCCCAAAGCTGTCTCTAATTGAGATATAGCATAGGAGACTGCTGATTGACTTTTATTAAGCAATTCGGCTGCTTTGGCATAACCACCTGCGTCAATCACTGCTAACAGCGCCCGCCACTGCTCCAGTGTAACCTTGTGTTCCGCTATGCCCGCTATTGCTGGCGAGGTCATTTCCTGAGCCATAGTGTCTTACATCCAAGGAATAAAATTTAAAAAACAATCCAATTATTCGATCATATACCGCTAAATATCCGTATTTATCATTCGCCAGTCAAATCATTTAATACACACATGGCAATCAAGCCACCAAAACGATGAGGATTTGAACATGGCTACCCTTTTGCAAATTAACAGCAGTTTGTTTGGCGACAATGGCAATTCCAGTGTGTTGACCGGGGAGTTTGTGCAGCGCTGGAAAGCACAACATCCTGATGGAAATGTAGTAACGCGTGATCTCGCGAAAGAAGACGTACCCCATCTCGATGCCCTGCGTGTACAAGCACTGTTTAGCCCAGCCGAAGGTCGTACCGAAGCACAGCAAGCAGTATTGGATTATTCGGATAAAATCATTGCAGAAATCGAAACAGCTGATGCAATTGTAATCGGTGTGCCGCTATACAACTTTGGCGTACCTTCAACGCTCAAGGCGTACTTCGATCACATCGCCCGTGCCGGTGTTACCTTTAAATACACCGAAACTGGCCCGGTCGGCTTACTCAATAATAAGCCCGTTTATATTATTGCGACTCGTGGTGGCGTTCACCAGGGTCAGCCTAGCGACACGCAAAGCCAGTTCCTTATTAACTTCCTGGGTTTTATCGGCTTGAAAGATGTGCATTTTATTTACGCGGAAGGCCTGAACATGGGTCAAAAAGACCAAGCATTTGCTGCGGCAAAAACCAAAATTGAACAGGGTATCGCTGCCTGAAACAGCCAGATTTTTTAACACCATTTATGGGCAACATCCTCCACAGGAGTAAATTTTATGCAACGCCAGTTACAACAAATATTGCAAGGCCGTGAGACCAGCGATGGTGCTGGTGTACGCATAAAACGCAGCCTCGGCCAACATCAACATGCGCGTTTTGATCCATTTTTAATGCTCGATGAGTTTGGTAGTACCAGTGCCGACGACTATATCGCCGGCTTCCCTGCCCATCCCCATCGCGGCTTTGAAACTGTAACCTATATGCTCGAAGGTCATATGCTGCATGAAGATCATATGGGCAATAAAGGCCATTTACGCAATGGTGATGTGCAATGGATGACGGCGGGACGCGGCATCATCCATTCGGAAATGCCCCAGCAGGAACATGGACTCATGCGCGGCTTTCAGTTGTGGCTGAACTTACCCGCCGCAGAAAAAATGAAACCCGCAAGTTATCGTGATATTGCAGCAACAAATATTCCAGTCGCCAACTTGCCCAATGGCGGTAGCATTAAAGTGATTGCGAACAGCGCATTTATCAAAGGGGAAATTATTAGCGGGCCTATCCAGGGCTTAACAACAGAAGCGATTTACTGGGATGTACAACTTCCCGAGGGTGTAGAATTTCATCACGCACTACCGGAGGACCACAATACTTTTTTATACGTATATGAAGGCGATATCGCCGTAGGTGAAGATAAACGCAAATTGATCAAAGGCAATGCGGGTCTACTCAGCAAAGGGGATCAGTTGAGCGTGCAAGCGCTGGAGGCAAATACACGTTTCCTGGTGATATCAGGCAAGCCGATCAAAGAACCCATCGTGCAATATGGTCCTTTTGTGATGAATACAACCGATGAAATTGAGCAGGCAATCCAGGATTATCGTGCCGGCACCCTTGCGACAAGTCTTACCGAATAAAGCAGGAATCAGTTCCTGCTTTTTGTTTTGTGTAAACATCGCTGTGATCTAAAAAGTAAATTACTCCTGCGCAAATTCTATTAATTTTGTATGCGCTGAATCAAAGCTGCACTACTGGTCAGGATAGAAACAAGGAGGGAGAGATAAATATCCACGTCCTTGTGGAGAGCATTACAACGAGGGTTCCGATAAATAAAGCGGCTATTTTCAGTATTCCAACTGCAAATTGCGATGATAGCGAACCAACGGCTTTTTGGCTTGTGTCGCTGACAACACAGCCTGTGCATAGTGCTCAGCAACCGCAATAGCAGCACAATTAATAATATCGAGATTACCAGCATATTTAGGCAAATAATCCCCCAAGCCTTCAACACTTAAATCAAGCCTGATACCTCCGTCGACTACAACAGGCCCTCTCTCTAATTTATACCCGGGCACATAAGCCTGGATTTTTTGCAGCATGGCTGTCAGTGGTGCATGCAATGTATCTATATCCGTCGTATCGGCATAAGCAGTTACACTGGTCAACATGCGCGTCTCGGGATTGACCTCATCGACAAACAACTCAACATCAAAATTGCTAATCCCGGTATATTTTTTTAATCCCGCTTTAGTATTGTGATAATACTCATCGAGATTTGCCAATGTCCCCGGACCAATTGAACTGGGGGAGACAATCGATTTGACTGCAATTTTTTTCACGTTTGGAATGGTTTTGGCTAACACCTGGGCTACAGGAATAGATGACTGGCCGCCACACGAGATCATGCTGATATTTTTGTTTGCAAGAACCTCATTCATACCCAGGGCAGGCACACAACACTCCCCAATCTGGGATGGCGTCATATCTATCGCAAGAATTCCCAGTCCATCAAAAACCTGGGCATGCTCTACATGGTTAGCAGCCGAGGTCGCATCAAATACAATATCGCACCGATAACGGGGCTCAAAAAAAGCATTTATACCCTGGTCTGAAACGGGAACACCCAATTCGGCCGCATAACACATACCCGGTGATTGAAAATTTCTACCGGAAAAAATAACGCACTCCATCCAAGGCGAGCGTCGCACTTTTACCAGAAGATCTACACCAATTTTTCCTGTCCCGATAATTCCGACCCGCAACCGGCTCGGCACAGACTCATCAATTCCCTTGTTACGCTGCAAAAAATCACCATTTAATAGCGCTTTAATGAACTGCATAATTTAATCCTTAAAAATTATTTCATTAACCGATATACATCTCGGCGGTCACAATACAGTTCAAAGATTTCATAATCATTTAGCCATTGAAATAACAAATAATAGTTTTCGCGAACTGGCTCTCATAAAAAAACAATAATTAGTAAAATGAAAAAATTAAGCTAAAACTACTACTCTCTCGCCAATTCATAAAACGCTTATGCTATTTAAATTCGTTTAATGCGATAAATATACCCGCAAAAAATCGCGCTGCGCATTTTTTAATCAATCACCACTCATCAAAAAATAAATGAAATTTTAAGCGACACATTTTTTTTGACGGCTTTAAAAGGCCTATTAAAAAAACGACGGTATCGTCATAATCCCTCGCTCGTTAACATTTATTAACCAATCCATTTTGCACAATGCTTTACGCGACAACAGACATAATGATGCGTTGCCATTGTGTTAGCAGACATTTTTTTCGATTAATGCAGCAAAAAACTCTGAGGGCTAACAGGGACGACTGTTAGTCAATCATTAGTAATAACCAAAAAAAGAAAACAGGTACTTTGATCTGGGGTTTTGTCGAAGTAAAAGATAAATTTTTTGACAGTTGACAGCCAAAGGAGCATCAAGTGGTTAAACAACCCAAATATTATTTTGAGGCCATTTTGGGAATTAATGCGCCCTGGTCAGTACAGGATGTAAACATTGACGAAAAAAATAAGATAATCCAGATCGCGCTCTCGCATCATACAGAAAAGTCCCGCTTTTCTTTTTTTTCAAAGGGAAATGATGCCGAGAATAACAAAGTCGTTGATACAGGTTTAACCAAACGCTGGCTCCATAGCAGTATCGGCTACTATAGCTGCCATATTATCTCTTCTTTTTACGACCCGAGCCTTTCTGGTGCGGGCATCGGTAGAGACGCGTTATTACAGCCCAATTTTGTGGGCGATCCTACCCGCAATTACACCCATCAGCTACGCCAGCAAGTTGCCCTCGCCCACATTCGAGGCAATGCACCTGAAGCGATTGCAAATATGCTGCGCATCGATCCAGGTTTGGTCGATGACATTTTGGGTGATGTTGAAAAGACACCAGAATCATATCGCCTCGCAACTTGCCTGCCCTGCGAAGCAGATCCGGTTTGGGAAAGTATGATCTACGATAAATTCCATTTAAAGACCCAGATATTCCCGCTAAAACTAATGCTGTCAAAGTTAAAGCTCAGCATGATCGACCCAAAAGTAGACGTGAAATTATCTGATTCTGTTAATGAGTTACGTAAATTTTTTATTTCCCATATCAATACCCTGGATGCGGAAGTTAGTCAGATTTGTGCCTTGTCAATGAAGAAACAGTCTGTTGAAGAACGGCGTAATGTCACTACAAAATTGGTGTTGCCTGCATTGAAAAACAGCATTTGGTTAAAACTGATAACAGGCAAGCTTGACCTCGGCTCAACCAATATGCCGTTAAATCTGTTTTTGGTACGCCTACGCCATGCGTTCCAAAATACCGATGACAATAATGCACGGGTATTTGCCCTCAATTCTTTACGTGAGTTTTTCCGCAAAAATGCGCGCAACCTTAAAAAAGAACTGATATTAATTAACCAGTTAATGAACGCACCGGAAGAAGCACAATATTCACTGCCTGACGAGCGCAGTGAAATTTGGAAGCGTATTTTGAAAGACGATAGTTTCATCCCAAGTTCACATATTGCATATAAACTTTTGCTTTCCAATTTGCGGTCACAAATACTCATGAATCCGGACCCGGTGGTAGAACTCAATGCGGTGAGACGCGTAAGGGACTTTATCAAACATAACCAGCGATTTATGCAACAAGAACTTCGCATGGTTTTAAGTAACACCCACTAGATCGATCAGGAGATCTTGCATGGCACAAGACGCCGACATCAGCATTCGCAGCGCCCTCATTAACCGCGAACAGCTCATTGAAAAAATTAACAAGGGCGAATATCTGGTCATCGCTGCCGATGAATCGGTATTGACTGACCTTCCCTCCGGCAACTGGATTGCCGGAACTATTCCTTACTTTATGACCGCAGAAGGCGGCAAGGTAGATCGCGAAAAAATCTTTGTGAATACTATTGAAGGGGTGCAACCGAGCAACGCCCCACGTATAACTCTCTATGATGGCAACTCAATCACGCGTATTGCCCAGGAAGCGCCTGAACACGGTTTTACCATTGTGATTTTACCGGCAATGTCAGAAGTACATTTGTCCTATGCGCAAAATGCACCTGACTATCCGAATATGTACTTTTCGCCGATCATTGGCTGGATCTCCGGGGTACACCTTGATGATATTGGTACACGTAGTGCCAAAGTAGGCTTTGGGCCTGCACGCGGCATGCTGTTCGACCAGCAAGCCGTCGCTATGCATATACCATTACCAATCAATCAACTGGCCAATATTAATATCGTTAACTTATTTACCCAGGGTGACGGTCCCGAAATTAAATTTAAAAGTACCGGTTTCAGCGTAAACGATTGCACCATCAATGGTGAAGCCGCAAATCTGGCTGATTACGTTAAATACGCCAAAATAGATACCCGCTTACCGTTAGTAGCAAATTATTCGGGGGTCATGGTAAATGTAAGTATTCAGCAAGTGGATGAAGCCAATAACAAAGTCGATCTGTATGCCCCGGTGTTTGCCGATATCAGCTATCGCTTTGCCAAGCCGGTCGAAAATTACATTGAGAGCTTCAATAAAGAATTATCAGCGTCAGCAAGCGAGGGAATTTCATTTTCCTGCAACTGTATCCTGAATTATCTTTATTCAGAACTCGAAGGTAAAAAAACCCGCGATTTAACTGGCCCCATTACTTTCGGGGAAGTTGCCTACCAGCTCCTGAACCAAACATTGGTCTACTTGAGCCTGAGCGGCGGCTCACGTTAAAGCAACAAGAGAAGAAGAGGCGGATTTTACATCCGCCTTTTTACTAAGAATATTGATTAACGCCCGGCTCCATAGGCCTGGATATATTTCTGCAACGCTTTTTCATTTCTTTTGATGAAATCCATATCGCTTTTAGGCACCGCCAGCACGGCAGGATCTGCTTTCTCTTTGAGTTGTTTTTGCTGCTCTTCCGTCACCCTGCCTAAGTCACCCAATAAAAAATAGGCAGCTATCGCATTCCCGAGCCTGGTACTCAAGCGCATATATTCACCCACTGATTTCCAACCATACTTTCGCGTAACCTGGTTGGCATTCTCCAACAAATTATTGGCTTTAAGCACCTCATTAATTTTCTGATCCTGCTCTAACGGTGACAATGACTCAAAAGCCTTGAGCGCAGCTTCTGTTGCGTTCATGGTATCTATCACCTGGACAATCGGCGCCATGTCGCGATTGGTCTGCATCCACCGTTGCACTGACTGGGCATTCAGGGTTTTATTGTCTGGCAACAATTGGGCACTGGCTTGCACACAGCAAAATAGCAACATCCATGTCATGTAACTCAAGAATATTCGATTCATTTAATTTCTACACAATCACGATATACGCAGCGCAATCGCTGTTGTTAATGACCAAACCCAAAAGAAAAAGAACACCAGGAACGGCGTTAATATCCCAAGGGATAAACCGGCAACGCCCTTCCCTTCATAGAAAGGATAAAATACAAACAATTGGATAAGTGTTGGAATTAACGCGATCACAAAACTGCGGGCAAACAGACTACTGGCAAAAATAGGTAATAAAAATAACAATCCCCATAACCCACCCCACACAATACGCGGGTACATCCAATGGGGCGATACCGATCCCGCCAGTTGTACATTCAGGGACTGGGTAATCCCATAGCGGGAAAACAACCACATCACCACGCACATAACCAACCCACCAAGACAGCCGGCCCCAAAAACAACCAAGGTATTTTTCATATTTTTATCCCGGGGAAAAATGCTACTGCCAAACACTGGCAACTACACACTAAATACTGGTCGTGAAAAACCAGGTGGCAGTTTATCACTATGGATTAACACTTGGTTACACGAATAATCCACATTGAGCTGCTACAATATCGGCTCAGAATTTAGCCAGTCCTTTTCATTTTATTACCGGCGATAGCATTATGTTCCGTTTTTTTGAAAGCTTGATCAAACCATTTCCACCACAGGATCCGACAGAACCGCCCAAAACCCTCTATTCCTTCTGTCGCCACTACAGTCGCGGAGCTGAGTTATTTTTGCTGGGTATGGCGGTTTTTACTGGCCTTATTGCAGTCATGGAAGTCTCTTTGTTCGGATTTCTCGGTGAATTGGTCGATTCACTCAATAAACATACACCGCAAACATTCTGGATTGAATCCCGGACACAGCTGATGTGGATGGGCTTTATTTTGTTAATCGCTCTGCCTGTATCTGTGCTTTTGCATTCCCTGCTTATGCACCAAACATTGCTGGGTAATTTCCCCATGCGTATACGCTGGATGGCACACCGTTATTTGCTAGGGCAAAGCTATCAGTTTTACCAGAATGAATTTGCGGGTCGCGTCGCGACCAAGGTTATGCAGACCGCCCTCGCGGTACGCGAAACCATTATGAAATTGCTTGATGTCCTCCTGTATGTGATTGTTTATTTCACCAGCATACTGGTGCTCTCGGCATCGCTTGATTGGCGATTGGCAATTCCACTGGTTGCCTGGTTCTTTGCCTACTCCGCACTGCTTTATTATTTCTTGCCCCGCCTTGCCAAAATATCTTCAGCACAAGCCCATGCACGCTCGGATATGACCGGCCGCCTGGTTGACACCTACACTAATATTTCTACGGTGAAATTGTTTTCGCACTCCAACCGCGAAGCCGATTATGCAAAAAAAGGCATGGAACACTTTTTATCAACCGTGCATCCGCAAATGCGTTTGGCAACCTTGTTGGGCAGTGGTGTTTGGGCAATTAATGCACTGCTGATATTTGCCATTGCGGCCGTCTCACTCTGGCTTTGGTCGAGCGCCACAATCACCACCGGTGCAATTGCGGCTGCCGTCGGTTTGGTATTGCGCCTGAATGGCATGGCGCAATGGATTATGTGGGAGGTCTCAGCCCTGTTTGAAAATATAGGCACCGCGCGCGACGGTTTAAATACCCTATCCATTCCGCGCGAAGTACAAGACAAACCCAACGCACTACCCCTGCTGATCAAACAAAGCCAGATTGATTTTAAATCCGTGCGTTTTAACTACGGTAAGAATGATGGACTGCTGCAAAATTTTGACTTGCATATCAACGCAGGTGAAAAAATTGGTTTGGTTGGCCGTTCCGGCGCCGGCAAATCCACCCTGGTCAATCTATTGTTACGCTTCTATGATGTCGATGCCGGGACAATTTTAATCGATGGGCAAAATATCGCTGATATCAAACAAGAAAGCCTGCGCGCGCAAATAGGAATGGTTACGCAGGATACATCATTGCTGCATCGCTCCATTCGCGACAATCTGCTCTACGGCAAACCTGATGCAACTGAAGAAGAAATGATCTGCGCTGCCAAACAAGCGGAAGCTCACGATTTTATTATGAACCTCAGCGACAACGAAGGACGCGAGGGTTACGATGCGCATGTCGGTGAGCGCGGTGTCAAATTATCCGGCGGCCAACGCCAACGTATTGCCATCGCCCGTGTATTGATAAAAAATGCACCCGTTTTAATTATGGACGAAGCAACGTCTGCGTTGGATTCTGAAGTCGAAGCGGCAATTCAAACCAATTTAAATACCCTGATGCAAGGTAAAACAGTCATTGCAATCGCGCACCGCTTATCAACTATCGCTGCGTTGGATCGTTTGATTGTGCTGGACAAAGGCCAGATTATCGAGCAAGGGACACATAACGAATTGATCGCATTGGGTGGTGTCTATGCGCATTTATGGGCACATCAGTCGGGGGGATTCCTGGGGGAATTTTAATACCATTCACCGAACGGCGGGTTGCTTTTACTAACCCGCCGGATTTAAGCAAATACATTATTTTTTGGCGAAATATACATCCCAGATCATCAGCACGATTCCCACAAAAAATCCTATATGCGCGACCATAGCACCTATGGCAAACAACCAGCTAAGGAACACGGGATTTCCATCATTAGGGCCAAACGCGCTGTAAAGCATAATCGGTGCAGCACAGACGAGCACCAACATTAAACTCAAGGCAATAATTTTTATACCGCGCAGGGATTCACTGCGCAACACTGCGCGGATCGGATTCCACATTAAAATTACCACATAAGGTCATCAGGAATGACGTAATCCTTATAGGGATCATCT
>JAJQJO010000359.1 GCA_021323495.1 Cellvibrio sp.
ATTTATGGATAAAGGGCATGCTCGCCATATTGGTGACCTGTTGCCGCGCGTTTACATCGAAACTCACTCCGCGTGTCCAGGATTTCACCGGCACTTGACACGGGTTATGCATAACTTCAAATCTGCTCATATCCAAACCTTGCTGCTGATTATCAATATTCGTTTGTAGATACATGGTGTATAGCGATTGCTGTGCCAACTTTTGTTGGCGGGCTTTAATGCACATTAACTTATTGATTTTTAATAAAATAAATTTCTATTGTTGTGTTTTATGAGTGCCTGTAGAATTTCAGATTTCAATTTATCTATCAATATAGATATGGATCTATCTTCATGAATAATGTCGTTATAGGAATTCTTGGCTCGCGGTTGGATCATGGTGGTTTGGGCAAGCGCCGGTGGGAGCGTTGGCGCCCCAGTATTTCGCTATTGATGCAACCGGGGTTTCCGGTGGATGAATATCTGCTGATGTATTTGCCAGAAGATCAACAACTGCTGGATTTGACCGTTAGCGACATGGCTGAAGTCTCGCCCCATACCCAAGTGCGGACATTTCCTCTTGCATGCGATGACGCTTGGGATTTCGAGCAGGTGTACAGCCAGATTCATGATGTTGCCATCAGCCAGGTATTCGATGTCGAGCAAAATAATTATTTTGTGAATATCACCACCGGCACGCACGTTGCCCAGATTTGCTTGTACCTGTTAACGGAAGCGCATTATCTACCAGGGAAATTATTGCAATCCTCGCCGGGCAAAGAAGGTGTTCAAGGTACTTATCACATCATTGACCTGGATCTTTCGCGCTACGACCAAATTGCTTCACGTTTTGCCAAGGAATCGAGCGATGCGGTGACCTATTTGAAAAGTGGTATTCAAACGCGCAATTCGGCGTTCAATGAATTAATTTCGCAATTAGAGCAGGTGTCGATTAAATCAGCTGCGCCGATTTTATTAAATGGCCCGACAGGTGCTGGTAAATCGCAGCTAGCCAAACGCATTTATGAGTTGAAAAAGCAGCGGAGTAAATTAAGTGGAAAATTGGTGGAAGTGAACTGTGCAACCTTGCGTGGCGATAACGCAATGTCAGCGCTTTTTGGTCACGTCAAGGGGGCGTTTACCGGTGCGCTGAATGCGCGTACCGGGTTATTGCGCGAGGCGGATAAAGGCTTGCTGTTTCTCGATGAAATTGGCGAGCTGGGTCTGGATGAACAGGCAATGCTGCTGCGTGCGATTGAGGAAAAAATATTTATTCCTTTTGGTGGAGATCAGCCGGTTAGCAGTGAATTCCAATTAATTGCAGGAACCCATCGCAATCTTTTTGAACTGGTGCGACAGGGATTATTTCGCGAAGATTTGTTGGCGCGGATCAATTTGTGGACTTACGAGTTGCCATCCTTAAAAAATCGCATAGAGGATCTGGAGCCGAATATCGAGCACGAGCTACAAAATTTTACCCGCAAAGCCGGATATAAAGTCAGTTTTAACAAGGCGGCAAAAAATAACTACCTGAATTTTGCTAATTCACCGCAGGCATTGTGGCGAGCGAATTTTCGCGATTTGAATTCCAGTATTACCCGCATGGCGACCTTGGCTGAGGGGGGGCGAATTACCGAAAACATAGTGCAGGGGGAAATTGGCAGGCTTCAATCCGCATGGCAGGTTTTTCAGGATGAGCCTCAAACCGAGGCTTCGCTCACGCACTATTTAACCCCGGAGCAAATAGATAATCTGGATTTATTTGACCGCTTGCAGCTAAAGGAAGTTATCAGAATCTGCAAGGCGAGCCGCTCTCTGGCAGAGGCCGGTCGTGAATTATTTAATGTGAGCCGCGATAAAAAATCGTCCATCAACGATTCTCATCGGGTTAAGCAATATCTGCACAAATTCGGACTAACATTTCAAATGATAGTTAGCCAATAATCCACTGCATCATTTCAAAATAAATCGGAATCCCCGCCAACACATTCAATGGAAAAGTCACACCCAGGGCTGCAAAAATCGCGAGGCCCACATCTGCCTCTTTAATAGCTGTGCGAATCGCAGCAGGTGCGGCTATGTAAGAGGCGCTGGCAGTAAGGGAGGCGAGGATCAATGTAGTTCCCTCCGGTAAATCCAGGGCGATACCTGTCGCTATGCCAATCAGCGACAATACAAAGGGCGCGATAAGACCGAATAACATCAACCGCCAGTGGTGGATGGGAATGGGCGAAAGGTATTGCGAGGCACAGCGCCCCATCTCCAGTAAAAACAGGGCGAGCAGCGCTTTGAAGACGCCAAGGAATAATGGCGCTATGTCTTTGCTGCCCTCCGGTCCGTAGCAATAACCGATCATCACTCCACCAGCCAGCAACAGCACCCCGCGGCTTGTCAGTGCCTCGTGCCATATGCCTGCCATCGAACTGCTGCTGCCAGTGGCTTTCCTATGTATCAAAATCGCTACCACAATTGCAGGCAATTCCAGCAATACCAGATAAAGCGTGGTCTGCGGGGAAATTGCGAGGTTGTTTGCCTCGGCGTAGGCGAGCGCGACGGCAAACGTACCGGCGCTGGCGGAGCCGTAGTGTGCGGCAATGCTGGCGCTATTGGCTTCATTCAACAGGATCACAGTGCGCAGGATCGGGTAGAGCAACAAGGGGACGGCGATACCAATCAAAATCACAGTGATGACTTCGGGGACCAGTTGCCAATTCAACTGGCCATGTAAGGCCAGTCCACCTTTCAGCCCAAGCGTCAGCATCAGCAAAATACTCAAGGTGTCGTAGGCCGCTTGCGGTACTTTCAGGTCAGACTTGGCCAACCCGGCCAGTACGCCGAGCAGAAAAAACATAATGACGATATCGGGCATGGAGATCTCTGGAAGTGAAGGGCTTGGTGACCATTGTGGCGACTGAAGTGGATAGAAGATAATTAATGTTTATACTGATAATTATTTACGATCATCTATACATTTTTGTATCCATGGTGCGCCTATGAATATTCGTCACCTGACGTTCCGCCTGTTGCAGGTCTATATCGCTGTAGTCCGTACCGGCACAATTTCCCTGGCGGCGGCGCAGTTGCATCTGACCCAGCCCACCGTTTCCTTGCAGATCAAACGGCTTACCGAGGCAGTAGGTGAGCTATTGCTGGAAGTGCGCGACGGCCAATACCACCCGACATTTGTAGGTCGGGAGCTCTATCATGCTGCACTTGACGCGCTTACCCGCTTTGAGGATTTCAATGGATTTTTAAGTGATGCGGCACAGGGCACCAAAGGGCATTTCAGTTTGGGGGTGGTGACTACGGCGCAGTACATATTGCCGCGCCTGCTCAGCCCTTATGCGCAGCAATACCCGGCAGTGGAGGTAACATTTAATATCGGCAATCGCGGCAGCGTATTGCAGCGGTTCCAGAACCAGTTGGATGATCTGTATTTATTTAGCCATCCGCCCACGGGCGACCATGTGATCAGCGGCCGGTTTTTACGTAATCCCCTGGTTCTGATCGCACCGAGCAACCATTGGGCCGCACAAAAAACAGAAGTCGATTTTATTGAATTAATTGACGAGCGATTTTTAATGCGTGAACCCGGCAGTGCTACACGGATGGTGTTTGAAAGCTGGTTGCGTGAACAAAATTTGCAGCTGCATAAAACCTTGCAGATAGAAAGTAACGAAGTGATCCGGATGAGTGTGGAAACCGGTTTGGGATTGGCAGTGTTATCGGAGCACACCCTGGCGCAGACATTGACGCAATCCAATGCGAAAGTAGCCATCATCAGGGTGCGCGAGTTTCCGTTAAACAGTCATTGGTATCTGGTGCGGCATGGCGATCGGCGGTTGCCCATCGCCGCGCATAATTTTATCGAATATATGAATGCCCATTTATCGGAGTGGGTGGAAGCGAAATATATCCGCAATGAGCTTGCCGTTTTACTCGGCAACCATTGAAATATCAGCAGTCACTATGACCGGGTAGTGGTCTGAGGGATAAAAATTATT